>JAAUPT010000066.1 GCA_012032965.1 Nitrospira sp. | reverse complement strand
GTTGCGACGAAGCAGATCGATGAGTTCTTGGATTTGCTTGGTGGAGCCCGTTGCAAGCGATGCATCAGGTACTAACTCGCTCCCGATCTTTGGCACCACCATCCGGCGAGTCTTTATCATCTTCGCTCGACGACGCTTCACCGAACACGCTCCACATAGGATCTCGTACGCGTGTCAATCCGAATCATGGTCCCAACCTCCAGATACAACGGCACTTTGATCGTCGCTCCGGTTTCTACAACTGCAGGCTTGGTCCCGCCAGACGCCGTATCTCCACGCACCCCAGGCTCGGCATCAACCACCTTGAGTTCTATAAAGTTGGGCAACTCGACGGCAATGGGACGATGCTCGTAGATGAGAATCTTGGCGGTCATATTTTCCTTCAGCAGGTCCGCATTTTCTCCCAACTGATTCTTCTCAAAGGTCAGTTGCTCATAGGTCTCGGTATCCATGAGTGTATAGGACTCGCCGGAAGCGTAGAGAAACTGCATGTCGCGTTCCTCTAGGTCAGGTTCTTCAAACCGCTCCCCCGATCGAAAGGTTCTGTCCAATACGTTTCCAGAAAGATAGCTTTTCAATTTGGTACGGACAAAGGCTCCACCTTTGCCGGGTTTTACATGCTGAAATTCAACAATATAAAAAGGTTCCCCCTCGACCATCAGCCGTACACCGCTACGAAAATCAACCGTAGAAATCACTCGTCACTCCCTTCGACAAACAATGCTCACCGCTCGGCGACCACCTTAATGGACATCAGGATTCGTTCCCGGAGGGGCGCTACGAATTCCTGGACAGATTCTTGGCTCTGGATCCAGCTAGGTGCTCACACAATCCTCTCAGCGCCAGTAGGTACCCGCAAGGACCAAAACCGGAGATTTGCGCTAAGGCGACTCCCGATATATACGAATGGCGTCTGAACTCCTCCCGTCGATAGATATTTGATAGATGGACCTCGACAGTGGGTAGATTAACGGCTGCTAAAGCATCCCGTATAGCGACGCTCGTATGAGTATAGGCCGCTGGATTGATGATGATCCCATGATACCCATTTCGTGTCTCTTGAACCCAATTCACTAATTCCCCTTCCAGATTTGATTGACGGATGACTAGCTCGACGCCCAATTCAACACCGAGTTTATTGAGTGATGCGTCAATCATGGCAAGAGTCGCTGTCCCATAGATCGACTCTTCCCGATTGCCTAGCAGATTAAGGTTAGGACCATGCAAAACTAAGATACGCAGCATGTCGCGTACGACGCCCCACAAGTACACACCACCCCACCAGAGGCGGCATTCTAGCAGTCCATTTTCTAGGGGTCAAACCGTTGAAGTCACGAAGAAGTTTTGGAGTTTAGTTCAGATGAGCTTTGCGAGTCACGACGACGCAACTGAATCGAGCTGAGCCACTGCTCCAACTGCATCACAGCCGAGCTTCTGGCTACAGACCGTGACTCCTGAGTTGCGGCGGAACGTGGAGGAGCACCGCTTGGTGGTTGGTTGAGTGATCTACTATTCGTTTCGTTCGCCTGCGCTAACACTGCGCTCTCTACGGTAGACCCCATTTGCTCTCCATCACCATCACCATGAATTCTGGTACTTGTCCGTTTCTCTTCAACCCGCATGCCGTCATCTTCAGACCCGTGATCTCCTGACGCCTCTAGCCCAGTACGAAGCGACAACGCTTCTTGATCGTGTGGGTTAAGTGCCAGAATGACGTTGCAGGAGCGAATCGCCGCATCCTTCGTCCCCTGAGCCGCATAGAGCTTGGCCAAGGTCCGATGAGCCCGCAGATTGTCAGGGCTCAGCTTTATAGCCTCTTCCAGGATCGCTTTCGCTTTAACTGGCTGGTTCATCTGCTCATAGGCACGGCCTAATGCCACCATGGCAATTACGAAGCCCGGATAGGTCTTCAATCCATCTTCAAGGACCCCAGCAGCCTCGTTCCACATGCCGGCTTTACCATATTCTTCTGCCAAAGGGATAAACACCTTGGACCCCGGCTCTTTGGCAAAGATAAGTGCCAAACGGTCAATCTCAGCCTCGTTGTTGGTTTTTCTCGATCCTGAGGCCATTCCCTTGCTCATTCCACTGAAAATTTGCGACGCGGCCGGACCAAGCACAATTCGTGCACTGCGGTCAAAATCTCGTCGGCTAACCGACGCTTGGACATTAAACCCACGTCTCGCTGTTCGCCAGTGGCTGATAAAATCATCGCGGCATTGTCATCACTGTCAAATCCACCTCCCTCTTGAGTCACATCATTGGCCACGATGAGATCTAGCCCTTTGGTTCTCAACTTGTCTTGTGCACGGGACAGAACCTGCTCTGTTTCCGCGGCGAATCCCACTACAATTTGCGATACTCGCTGTGCGGAGAGCATCGCGAGTATATCCGTGGTCGATTCGAGTTCGAGGACCATCTCCGCTTTTCCCTGTTTCTTAATTTTGTGTTCGGCTTCGTCTTTAGGGCGAAAGTCTGCAACAGCTGCAGCCATAATGAGGACCGTACAGGCAGGAAAATTCCGACACAACGCATCGGCCATTTCAGCGGCGGTCCGTACGCGAATCGTTGTGACTCCCGGCGGGGGATTCAGAGACGATGGGCCTGAGACCAAGATGACCTCTGCTCCTCGAGCTCGTGCGGCTCCCGCAATTGCGTACCCCATTTTTCCGGACGAACGATTCGAAAGAAAACGAACTGGATCTATCGGTTCCTGGGTTGGGCCTGCTGAGACGAGAACCACCTGATCGTGCCAATCACATTGGGCGGCCAAGGCGGCATCAACTGCTGCTAAAATATTGGGTTCTCCGCACAACCTCCCTTGTGCGACCTGTCCTGAAGCCAGCGGTCCGACTTCTGGTTCGAGCACAACGACACCACGAGCTTGAAGCGTTTGCACATGCTGAACGACCGTGGGGTGAATCCACATATCGCCGTCCATTGCCGGTGCGACAACAACCGGGCATCGAGCACTCAACAGCATCGTGGTCAGCACATCATCTGCGAGACCAAGAGCCGCTTTGGCCAGGAAGTTTGCCGTTGCCGGAGCCACAATCACCACATCGACCTGCTCCGGAATCGTGAGATGGGCCATTTCTTCATGCGCTTCGAACAGGTCTGTTGCCACTCGGGTGCCGGAAAGGACTTCAAATGTGAGAGGAGTCACGAACTCCATCGCAGCCTTGGTCATGACCACGGACACGACGGCCCCTTCTCGTCGTAATGCTCGGAGCAAACCGATTGCTTTATAGGCAGCGATGCTGCCGGTTACCCCCAAGGCGACCCGCTTGCCCCATAGACATGTGGACAATCGCGCTCCGTCCAATCGCTACTCCTCAGTCGGCGTCGCCACTGGTGGAACCGTGTCATCAACATACACGCTGAGTTCTTTCTTGATTTCGCGAGCATCCTCTCCCGTCATCATTGCGATGCGCTCGGTTTCGCCTTCCTTCCCGCGCTTGGCCTCTTTCATCGCGTCGCGAGCTTCTTTACCAGTGAGATATTTGGTCTGTCCTTTCAATACCTCATCAAGGGCAATCGTCGTTTCTTTGGTAAATCGAGAGGACCCGGCCTGTTTGGCTCCTTGCGTCAAGTGTTTTGCCCGTTGAGATGCGACGATGACTAAACGGTGACGAGAGTCAAATTCATTGGTGGTGTATCGTGGCAACAAGTTCAGCATATCAATCATAATTCACCTTCCCCCTCTACTATGAAGTGGTTGATGGCTCTCGTTCTACTGGGTTCACATTTTCGTCAAGGAGAAAACTCTGTGTAAACCACTGTAGGTCCAATCGTTTGGCCTTGAGCCGTTCGGCCAGAAAAATGCTTTGCAGGTCGCGAAGCGACTGAGTGAATTCATCGTTACGAACAATGTACTGGTATTCCTTGCAATACCGTACTTCTTCCCTTACCTTCTTCAAGCGACGGTCAATTTCTTCTTGAGAATCTGAACCACGGCTCTGTAGCCTGGTACGTAGTACGTCCATAGACGGAGGCAAAATGAAGATAGAGACTGCATACTCGAAACTCTTCTTTATTTGCAGTGCACCTTGAACATCGATTTCGAGCAAAACATCAATCCCCTCTTCTATCCTTGTGCATCAACGGCTTCCGAGGGGTTCCGTACCAATGGCTGTGGACATGCGCATATTCCAAGAACTCATCCCGCGCAACCATCTCCCGAAATGCTTTCTCCTCAATGAAAAGTATTCACGCCCATGCTCTTCTCCAGGGCGAGGCATCCTTGTCGTGAACGACACTGAATGCCAAATCCCCGGCACCGATGTCACAATCTGCTTACACAAGGTCGTCTTTCCCGCGCCAGAAGGAGCTGAAACAATATAGAGAATTCCTCGACGGTCAGGAGCTTGAGGATTTCTCGTCTGAGTTGAAGGGAGACTACTGGGAGACATCACAATGCTCATTCGACATTTTGCATCTGTTCGCGCAGACGCTCAAGCTCTGCTTTCATTTTGACCACCTCCGCGGTGATTAGAGCGTCATTTGCTTTCGATCCGATCGTGTTGACTTCCCGCCCCAACTCTTGGAGAAGAAAATCCAATGTTTTGCCGATTGGTTCCATGCGCTGTATGGTACGGTCAAACTGTATCATATGCGCGTCTAATCTGACCAATTCTTCCGTAATGTCACACCGATCTGCATACAAAGCCAGTTCTTGGTTGAGTCGAGCGAGGTCGGGGATGGAGTCACCCAGCAACTTCTCTACCCGTAACTTCATACGTTCGAAGGCCTCCTGAGCAACCATGGGTGCACGCGCTGATATCGTCGCTTTACATTCACTCAACTGAGTCCGTCGAAAACGAACATCCTCAGCGAGAAGCGCTCCTTCATTTTTTCGCATCGTTACCATATCGAGAATAGCGTGCTGCCCCAGTTTCTCCACTAACTTTGTCAGTTTGCGATCATCAGTGGGGTGTTCGGATAGGACTAGGATATCGCGCAACCCCGCCATCAATCCGATATCAATGGAGCCTTTCAGTTTGAGTGAACGCTGGAGGCTACGAAGACCGTCATGGTACTGTTTCGCCAAACCAGCGTCAAGTTGAAGGGACCGGACGTTCCCTCGACTCCCCTGCACCATCACCGTGAGCTCAACTCTCCCACGCGCACAATGCTGCTGAATACTTTTCTTAAAGACTTCTTCTAGGCCAGTCATGGTTTTCGGCAGTCGAACGGACATCTCGAGGAAGCGATGATTGACCGATTTCACTTCTACCGTGACGGTCCCATCGGACCACGCCGCCTGCTGACGACCAAACCCCGTCATACTCTTGATCATGTCAACATCTTCCCTTCCCACTCACAAATATCGTGAATCGGGCAAATCGCACAGCGTGGCTTCCGCGCAAGACACACATAGCGACCATGCAGCAGCAATCGCTGAGAAACATCGGTCCACTGGGCTTCAGAGAAAATGGCTTGCAGATCACGCTCGATTTGCTCTGGATTACTAGAGCGTGTCATGAATAATCGGTTGGCTACCCGTTTCACATGCGTATCGACCACCAGCCCAGGCTTTCCAAAGGCGACCCCGAGCAGGACATTCGCCGTTTTTCGACCAACGCCAGGAATCAAGGTGAGCTCCTCCATCGCATCGGGCACCTTGCCACCGAATCGCGTCGCAATGGTCTGAGCACAACCGATCAAGTTCTTGGCCTTGCTCTTGTAGAACCCGGTGGGTCTGATGAGCACCTCCAGCTCACTCGACATCGCTTTCGCCATAGCATGGGGAGTACGGTATCGCTTGAACAGTGCTGGTGTCACTTGATTGACTCGCTCGTCTGTACACTGGGCGGAGAGAATGGTTGCAACTAACAGCTCCCATGGGGACCTGTGCGTGAGTTCCATCTTGGCCACCGGCATAGTACGAAGCAGACGTCCGGCAATCTGTGCTGGACGATTTGGTCCAAGAGACTCTATTTCTTCTTAACTCTCTTCACGGCAGGCCAATTGTGCAGCGATCACCGACGGGACGCAAGTGTCAACTCAGAGTCTTGTACAGTCACGTGGGACGTCTGATCGTCCGCGCCTGAGAGAGCTCGAACATAGCCCTCTAATTGAGCAAAGAGAGGACGCAGCGTGGTCGGCTGAAGCGCCGAAATCCCGATGGCTCCAAACCGACGACAGAGCACCTCGCCCTGTTGCGGCGGCACCTGATCACATTTGTTGAACACGAGCCACCTTGGCACTGACCTGAGATGCAACTCTTCAAGAATAGACTCGACCGCTGTCAGCTGAACCTCGATATCCCTCGCATTGATATCGACGATGTGAAGGAGAAGATCGGCTTCTCGCAACTCATCGAGAGTGGTCTTAAAGGCACCAACCAATTCTTGCGGGAGATCTCGAATAAACCCGACCGTATCTGTAATAATGACCTCACGATCCTCAGGGAACCGCAGTCGTCGGCTCGTCGTATCAAGCGTTTCAAACAGCCTGTTCTGAGCAGACACATGACTTTTTGTCAGTACGTTGAGAAGTGTCGACTTGCCAGCATTGGTGTAGCCAACCAGCGACACGACAGGAAGTCCGTATCGGTCTCGGCGGGCTCGCCGTTGATCCTGATGCCGCGCAAACTGTGCCAGTTCTCGTTCTAAGTGCGTGATGCGATCCCGCACTCTCCGTCGCCGGCCTGGTGCAGCCCGGCGACACGCGGCGTTACCAGCTCTGGTACCGGAACCCCGCCGGCGGGCCGTGCGGCACCGGCTTCAACCTCTCCAACGGCTACGAGATCGCCTGGCAATAGAGCGTCGAGGCTTCAAATTGAATCGGGCGCGGACCCCGCGGTCCGCGCCCGTTCCTCATCTCTCTCTCGGGCTGATCAAAGCCCCCATGTCACGCAGACACCGTTGGTCGTGTTGGCGCTCAGGCCCGGGCACGGACCGAACGGGTTGCGGTACCAGTACTGGAAGTAGTTGGTGACGCCGGGCTGGATGTTGAGCAGCACCGACAGCGGCGGCGAGCCGCCCATCGGGATCGTGCCGCCGCCGTCCTGCTTCAGCACGGGCACGGCGAAGTCGATGCAGCGCAGGCCGTTGCCGACGACTACTCCGAGCTGGTGCGCAAGGCGGATGCTCAGTTCGCCGGGAAGCGACGCGCGAAGCAGCCTCGGGTCAAGGAGCAGATCATCCAGGAGCAGGTCAAGGCGCCGGCTTCGACCTCACCATCAACAAACCAGGCGGCGGGTGACCTCTTCGGTCAGCAGCTTCCCGACGGTGACTTCACGTTTGGCGCTCTACGCCCAGGTCGTGACGACCCTCCGACCCGGGGCTCCTGCGTGATCTTCTGCTCGAAGAACATCCCGACGCGCGACAACGGGCTCGAGTACGCGGCCGCCGACGTGATCGCGACATGCGGCGGCAAGCACGCGCTCTACAACACCTTGCAGGCGATCCTCGATCCCGGCGACGAGGTCGTGATTCCTGGGCCCTACTGGGTGAGCTACGCGGACATGACGGTCCTGGCGGAAGGCGCGCCCAAGATTCTGATGGGGTCCGAGAGCAAGGGCTTCAAGGTATCGGCGGCGGACCTCGAGGCGGCGATCGGGCCGAAGACCCGCATGGTGCTGCTGAACAGTCCGAGCAATCCGACTGGTGCGACGTACAGCGAAGCGGAGATGGCCGAGTTCGGCCGGGTTTTCGCGCGCCATCCGTCCGTGTGCTGCGCGGTG
>JAAUPT010000065.1 GCA_012032965.1 Nitrospira sp. | reverse complement strand
ACCTGATGTACCGGCATCCGGGTCTCGAACCACGCGGGTCAGTATTACCTGGCCCACCACAGCATCCTTAAGGGATTCAACGCCGGGCACCACAAACACGGTTTGATCTCCGAGCGACCGCACTGTAAGCTCTTCCTCAGCCTTCGGTACAGAGGTGAGTTCCAACAGATCGAGATAAGAATGCTTCAACGGATCGAGCCACCGCCGTTCTTCATCTGGAATATGTTCGGTGATGACATCCCGCAGTTGTTCGATGAGCGTCATCTGACCGTCTTCGGGATAGAAATCGCAGATGAGCGAGAGGTGAGCGAGTTCAGTTTCTTGTGCGAACGGCGCGACAATTCTAGCGGTACCTCCTCCCAAGTAGGGTCTGAAGGCTCGTGCCAGCCCCATCTCCCGCTGCAGGGTAAATGCGGGCTTACGCGACAGCGATTCAAGCCGCCCGAGCACCGCATTGAGGGACGGAGGTCTCGGAGTCCAAATTCCGGCCGCCTGGTCACTTGCGAGCTTCATGATTCTCTTCCATGACGATTTCCTCTGCCTCGAGCCAATCGCGGAGTGCATTCCCTTCATGGCCACTCGCTGCTCCCACAGCTCGTAGGCTTTCTGCGAGATGCGGTCCCACATTCCGTCCGGTAACTCAAAAGGATTCCCAATTGCACCCGCTAGTGAGGAAGATTTGGCTTTCCTTTTACTGGCTGACTTGACGCTCGCTCGCATGACTCACTCCTCGGTTACACGTTGGTTGATAGGGACCGATCTGAAACGACAGGCCGATGGCCAGGGCGAAACTTCGGGCTCCGGACCGTCAGAACAGGGCACGGAGATTTCCGAAGGACTGACTCGGCGATACTGCCGAATAACGCGTGAGACAAGCCTCGGCGTCCATGAGTTCCCATCACTATTACATCAGCCGGCTGCGTCCGAGCCGCATCGAGAATAGAATCAGTCGGCAGTCCGCCCAAGATCAGGAATTCGGATGGGACACCGGCAGTCGCAAGCGCGGATACGAGATCCGATAACCGTTTCGTGTGCCCTGCCTTGATCGATTCCCGCTTTGCCCTATGGGGGAGCGTGAAGTCCAATCCATACGAAATTGGTTCTAAGACATGAAGAAGTTTGAGAGAGGCTTTTGATCGTTGCGCAACCAGCGCTGCGTATTCCAGCGCATCGAGCGAACAGTCGGAAAATCGACCGGCACCAGAATCCGCTCGAGATCAACAGGGTCACGTCGGCTTTGCTCAACCAACCCCCTGCCTTGACCTTCGCCTCGCACGGCCAACACCGGAAAGGGCGCCCCCGAATAATCCGTTCTGCCGTACTTCCCAGCAACACATGGGCCAAACCGGTTTTCCCTCGCGTGCCCACGACGATCAGATCCGGATCTCCCCAGTAGCCACCGAAAGGACTTCCTCGCTTGGGACACCTGTGGCAATCCTCGTGTGAACGGAGATGCCGCGATCGACCGCCCGTGCTTTCAGCGCGACCAGCTCGCTCGTAGCCTGTTTCATCAGCTCGGTCAAATATAGTTGATTGACGGGATTCTCCGGATCAAGCCCAGGTGGAGACTCCAACACGTTCATCACGGTCAGGGAGGCACCCCATGATCGGGCCAGCGCAAAGGCATAGTCCTCCGCCACCGCCGATCCCGGCGACCCGTCGGTCGCCAGGAGAAGCCTCGGTCCACTTTCAGACAGAGTCACACGGCCTCCGCGCTGAGTAGAAGCAACTCGCCGCTCATCGTTGGGTGGATGGAGCATCGAAAGACGTGCCGACCCGGTCGTGTCATGTCAAATCGGATAGTCGCCTCCCGTTTCGGGTCAAGGAAGACACCCCCCACACCACGACCGTACACGATGACTCCGTCCTTTTCGATCTGAGTCGGAATCCCCTCAAACATGGTTGAACTAAAATCGTGTCGCTCCGCGTCTTCATTCCGTACACTGATGACGGTGGGAAACCCCAGTCGCAAGGTACTCTGCTTCGTGACAAACTTATAATCCTTGATTGTCACATCCACTCTCTGTTCAGATTGCGCAAGAAGGATCCCTCCATAGATCCAGGCCAGGCACGCCACAGAAAGAACCGTTCCTAACAACCGCCACTGCACACGATTTTGCTCATAGGTCATAGTCTCCTCCCTCTACTTGTCAACGCGACGCTCCCCGTTGAGACGCGGATACCGGAATCGGGACGGTCAATACCGGGCAACCCGCCGTGCGAACAACTTTTTCTGCCGTACTTCCGAAGAAAATCTTATCCACGCTGCGGGACCGGCCGCCGTAGCTCCCCATCACGACTAAGTCGATATTCCCCGTGCGCGCAACTTTCGCAATCTCAACATACGGTGTCCCTTCCACGATCATACGAGTGACCTTCACGGTCTCAGCCTCCTTCGACCCCAACAATTGACGTACATTCAAGCGAGCATGGTGGCGTAATCGGCGGCGCTGTGCGGGAGCATCGGACGGGACGGCAAGCAAACCCAATCGATTGAACGCGGCAAGGGCACTGGTATCGATCACATGCAAAATCAGCATTGCCGCCCCGCAAAGACGCGCCATCTGACATGCAACCCGGAACGCCTCATCCGAGCAAGGAGAAAAAATCAACCGGAACCAGGATGGTATTGAAGAGATTCGCATCTCGCCCCCATGAACGATCCTCCTGACCACAATATTGAGCAAGATTGAGCAAGCGCGGTGCCACTCATCACAGAACGTCGGTGATGGTCGAGGGCGTGGGGATATCCAAAGATTTGACGTTGTTTGCTCCTACATGATCGGCTATCGGTCATAGGTCCGCCTCCTCAAGCAGGGGAGCTCTGCTACAGCAGTCGTTCTCCTCCTGTAGCAGAAAGCGTCATCTGTTAGAATCCCAACCCTCCACCGCTCTATTTCAGCCGACAGTTCACACTGTTACATAGCGGCATCGGACTTGCTGAATAGCGTCTACAGGCATTGGGGGGAACGATGACACGTGCACAATGGCTTCTGCTTGGGGCCGTGGGGCTAGGTGTAGCGATTGTGATCTACCTTGTCCTCTTCTGTCCTGCAGATTGTCAGTGAGGCCTCTTATGAAACTCTTGCTCGCCGTTGATGGTTCCGACAACTCGTATGAGGCGGTGCGATCCCTGAAATATCTGGCTCGTGCCGAGGAACTGCATCTTCTGCACGTGCTCGATGTCCCTAGGCCAGCCTATCCGATGATGATGCCGGAAGTGGCACGGGAACTGTATGAATCGGTCGAGCGAAACATGCGCGACGACGGGACTCGTTTGTTGGATCGTATCGTGGCGTTGCTGCCATTGGATGTAGGACCTGTGACGAAGCATTTGGTCGTCGGGTCTCCGGTGGATCAGATCGTGGCGTTGGCTGAACAAATCAAGGTGGACCTCATTCTTTTGGGTGCCCGAGGCCTTGGACCGATCAAGGAACAGCTCGTTGGAAGTGTCTCCCACCGAGTGCTGACGTTCGGGCCGGGCGCAAAACTAATTCTTCCCGGCCCCTTGAAGACGCTTCATCATATCTTGCTCCCCCTACAAGGGAGCTATGATGCAGAGCATGCCCTATCCTTCCTTCAACAGAAACCCTTTCGTGAGCCGCCCACGATAACCCTGTTCACCGTCCTTCCCCATACCAGACCACCCTGGCCGGTAGATGCCGTTTCGGCCGAGCACATGGAAACCCATTCTCTCCGTACGGGAAAGGACTTCCTCGAGGAAATTGCCGCCAAGCTCAAACCATATGACTACCACACCCGCGTCGCGACCACGTTGGGCACTCCGGTTGACGGAATTCTGCAGCAAGCCAAGGCATCGAATACGGACCTGATCCTCGTGGGATCGCGCGGGCGACGCGGTATCACCCGATGGTGCTCGGCAGTGTGTCACATGCCCTCTTGCACCAGGGAACCTATCCACTCATGATTTCTGGATAAGGAACGGATCATCAGCGAAAGGGCACTCACCATGCCGATGTACGACTATCAGTGTCTCAATTGCGGAAAGGAATCGTTGATCGTGGTGACGTTGAAGGAACACGAAGCGGGCGAAAATCGTATGTCCAGCATGCGGAAGCAAGAAGCTGAAGCAACTTTTTAGCCCATTTATCGCTCACACCACAAAGAAGAGTTAGCACCATGCTCACAGCTCCCCGGCAGCACATGCGACATCGGCTGTTTGCAGCAGGACTCCTCGGCGTCTTTATTGTGAGCGGTCCAGTGATAGCCCCTCTGTACGCTCAAGACTATCCGGCTGACATGGCACGCGGCAAAGCCGTGTATGAACGTCACTGTCAGAACTGTCATGGCTCTACCGGTCGAGGCGATGGACCTGTCGCCGCTTCCTTGAAAGTCTCCCCGGCCAATTTTCAGCGATTTCAATCGTTCCTGAAATCCGATGAAGAGTTCCTGCGGACGATCGAGCACGGCGTTGTCTTCAGTCCGATGCATGCGTGGCGTGGGCAACTCACCGATGGGGAAATGCAGGATGTCGTGGCCTACATTCGCTTGTTGTCACAACAAGCACAATGACGAAGCTGTTGAGTTGACGATCTCATGACCGGTTGAGCAAGTCTGAACATCGAACGATCATCCAACTCCTTGACTCCACGAAGCTTCTCAATGATTTCCCTCACTCCCTATGATGCGCTGCTCATCGCTGACATTCAGAACGATTTCCTGTTAGGGGGAGCGCTCGAGATCAGCAGTGGTGATGCAATTCTTCCAATCCTGGAGAACTATATTCAGCGGTTTCAGTCGCGCGGTCTTCCTATCTTCTTGACCCGCGACTGGCACCCATCAAATCATTGCTCTTTTGTGTCCCAGGGAGGGCCGTGGCCCGTGCATTGTGTGGCCGGCTCACCCGGTTCTCTGCCGCCGACGTCGTTTACGACGCCGCCATCCGCGGTCATTATCTATAAGGCCATCGACCGAGACCAAGAAGCCTACTCGGCATTTCAGAATACCGCTCTGGATCGGCATTTGCGAGCGTTGAGCGCGCATCGGATTTTCATTGGCGGATTGGCGACCGACTATTGCGTACGGAACTCGGTGAAGGACGCTCGGACACTGGGCTATGACGTCTGTTTGTTGGTAGACGGCATCAAGGCGGTCAACCTTCAACCCGACGATGGTCGGCACGCCGAAGAAGAGATGATCGGCCTGGGAGCCAAGCCGGTTCGATGGGAGATGCTTAAAGCATGAATCCAACGACCAGCACCCTGGTGACGGATCTCTATGAGCTCACGATGGCCCAGGCCTATCTGGAACAAGGGATGGACGGGCCCGCTGTATTCGAGTTCTTTGTCCGCCAGCTGCCTGCCCACCGAAACTTCTTGATGACGGCCGGTCTCGAACAGGTATTGGCCTTTCTCTCGCAGCTGCAGGTGACGCAGGAAGAACTGGCATGGCTGGATCAATCAGGGCGGTTCAGTTCGGAGCTGCTGCACTTCCTGGAAGCTCTGCGATTCACCGGAGATGTGGAGGCAATGCCCGAAGGAACGATCTGCTTTCCCCATGAGCCGATCATCAGAATCGTCGCGCCGCTTCCTCAAGCCCAGCTCGTCGAAAGCCGTGTCATGAACCTGTTGAACTTCCAGACCATGGTAGCCTCGAAGGCGGCACGTTCGGTGCTGGTCGCAGGAGGAAAACCGCTTATTGATTTTGGGCTTCGCCGCGCGCATGGGGCCGAAGCCGGGCTCTTCGCCGCGCGAGCGAGCTATCTGGCCGGCTTCGCCGGAACCGCGACGGTGTTGGCCGGTATGGTGTACGGGATACCTCTTTACGGCACCATGGCCCATTCATTCGTGCAGTCACATGAGGATGAAATCCTCGCCTTCGAGCATTTTGCCCACACGCAACCGGACAACGTCGTCCTCCTGATCGACACCTACGACACGGAAACAGCCGCCGATAAAGTTGTGGTCTTAGCCAAGCTCCTCAAAGCTGAAGGCATCACGATCAAGGGAATACGACTGGACAGCGGTGATTTGGCCGACCATGCCCGGAAAGTCCGACGCATTCTGGACGAAGGAGGCGTGCCTCAGGCACAGATCCTCGCCAGCGGCAATCTTGATGAATATTGCGTGAGAGATCTCGTCCACAGCCATGCACCGATCGACAGCTTCGCCGTCGGAACAGCGATGACGACCTCAGCAGATGCACCCTCGCTGGACTGTGCCTACAAACTCCAAGAATATCTAGGCCGTCCCTGCCGTAAACGATCTGAGGGCAAGGCTACCTGGCCCGGCCGTAAACAGGTCTATCGCTACCATTCGGGCGATGGGCGTTTAGATCATGACATCATCACGACGCTCACCGATCAACTACCCGGCGAACCGCTGCTCCAATCCGTGATGAAGGGAGGCTACCGCGTTGCCTCATCGCCGGGCTTGGCCGAACTGCGGGACCATACGGCTGCGCAACTGAGACAGCTTCCAGAATCGCTGCGAGCCCTTGAGATTGTGCCGGCCTACGACGTTCGGATTTCTCCAGCTTTGCAGAGCCTAGCCCAGACAGTCGACCGCAGCTTCTAACATCATAGGAGACACAATATGACGCGTTCTTTCCTACCGACCGTCTGTGTGAGCATCGTCATCCTCATTGCATTCGCCGTCACAGAGACTGAGGCCGCCGGCCCCTCAGCTTCCCAACCAACCTCGTCTGCCGTTTCGCTGTGCAAAAGCCTCTACAAGAAGAAGTCCGTACCAGTTAAAACCTTACAAGCCCTCGTCCGTTCTCACGAACGATGGGTGGAGTATCGAGGCAACCCGAATGCCAAGCGCTTGGAGCTCTGCCAAGCTGATCTCACCCGTGCAACACTCTCCGAAGCGAATCTTGAACGGGCTGACCTCGAAGGCGCCGTCCTACGGCAGGCGAATCTGTCTCAGGCGACTCTCGCTCTATCCAGCCTAGCAGGGGCAGACCTTGCCAAAGCGATCTTAGAAGACAGTAACCTTTCCGGAGCTGATCTTCGGCGTGCTCGGCTCTCAGGTGCGAATCTCTCCCGTTCCGTCGGTGACGAGGCTGCTCTTTTTGATGCCGTCCTTCGTGGCGCCAAGTTGAAAGAGTCCGCTTTCGAGCGTGCCCAATTACAAGGCGCTGATCTTACCTCTGCCGATTTGACTGACGGCAACTTCGTCGAGGCGTATTTTTATGGCGCGACACTGAAGGGTGCCATCCTGGTGAATGCCGATCTGACAGGGGCCGACCTACGACGCACCACCTTGACCAAAGCAAATCTGTCCCGTGCCAACATGCAGGGCGCGCTACTGGACCATGCGCAACTCGAAGGGGCCCATATGGTCGAAGCCGACTTGGAAAGCGCCTATCTGGACGAAACGAATTTGCACAACGCCAACCTCAAGGGTGCCATCCTGCGCGGCGCGGACTTGCGGTACGCCAACCTGTATGGTGCAGGCCTGCATGAGACTGACCTAGAAGGAGCCAACCTCGAAGAGGCCGTCCTGGTTAAGGCACATGCCAATTCGTCGAGGCTCCGTATGGCCATTCTCTACCACGCCGTGCTCGATGAAGCCGATTTCCAGGGTGCTCATCTCAACCGCGCAGTCCTGATCGGAGCCATGGGATCGCATACCAACTTCACACATGGCGATTTTGAGCGAAATCTACGCTCCGAAAGTCCTCGCTCCGGCACTCCCAATTCAGCAAGGCCAAATCGTGGAAGAAGCCAATTTCGTC
>JAAUPT010000064.1 GCA_012032965.1 Nitrospira sp. | reverse complement strand
TCCGCCCGATCTTTGAGCGGCATTCCGGTTTTATGTATGTCGCGGACGTGGCCGTCGGCCGTCAGGAATACTTCGGGAAGAAGGGCGCCAAATCTTGATGGTCAGGCCGATGACACACGAGGCGTGGCCCGTAACTATTAAGTATTTATTTGTGTAAACTCAGGTAATTATACGAGTTGGAATCGAACAATCAGAAGACTATGATCTCGCAATCTGGTTAATTTCTGAGTCCAAGAGTTAGCCAAGTCGATAAGAGACCAGCCGAAGACCTACCGTAAAGAATCGTCCTGCTCAATTGGGACCACGAGTTTGTATTTCTCCCTAAGTTTGATCTCCCTATTTAGTTAGGAACGCGACTTTCATGAATTACTATTTTGTGCGTGTGTTACGAGGCTATTGATAAATCGACTGGCCCGAATCTATAATCCCGCCCGCTGCACTACTGGTATTTTCGCCTGTTTTGTTCCCGTGTCCGTTGTTATACGTTTATTTCGTATGTGGTGCGTGGGTCATCATTCCTAATGTGGAGGGGTGGGTCATGAAGGGATTTGCTCTGCTGCTGACAGTTGTTGCTCTTGGTCTATTGAGTTGTGCAGAGAATCAGCATATAGGGGTGCTCCAGGAATCCGATCACGCCATTGCGAAACATTCGGAAGTCTGCGTTGGAGCCAGTGAGGAGGATATCGCCGGATTGTTCGACCGTTGGAACGATTCAGTTCAGACGGGTGATCCCCATAAGGTTGTGGCCAACTACGCTTCGAAATCTGTGTTACTTCCCACGGTCTCAAGCAAACCACGTGTGACTGCGCTCGAGAAAGAGGACTATTTCCATCACTTTCTTGAGAACGGGCCCTCAGGGCGTATTGACTCGCGCACGATTGAATTAGATTGCAATTCAGCGATCGACGAGGGCCTCTATACGTTTACCTTCCAAAAGACCGGCGCCAGCGTAAAAGCTCGGTACACCTTCACGTATAAGTGGGACGGCACACAGTGGCTGATCACCAGTCACCACTCCTCGGCGGTGCCGGTGGAGGAAGCTCCCCCGGAAGAGGAGCACCATGCCGTTGCACAGCACCCGGAAGATTGTGTCGCGGCCACAGAGGATGAGATTGCCGCGTTGTTCGACCGCTGGAACGATTCGCTGAAATCAGGCAACCCCCACAGAGTCATGGCGAACTACGCGCCGAAGTCTGTGCTCATTCCGGTCTCGTCCACCCGCCCTCGATTGACGCTCGACGAAAAAGAAGAATACTTTCGTCATTTTCTCAAACATCGACCTGTAGGGCGTGTCGTGTCACGGACGATCGTGCTCAATTGCAACACAGCTATTGACGAAGGCCTCTACACATTCAGGTTCACCGACAATGGAGCAGACGTCAGAGCGCGCTACACTTTCATCTACAAATGGGACGGTAATGAATGGTTGATCACCAGCGACCACGCCTCTGTCTTACCTCCGAAGGAGTAGCCTTGATCGATTGAGGTGTCGTTTCATCTCACGGCAAGTGCGTTGGATAACCCTCTTTCCTAACCAGAATATTCTGTGGTAAGAATGATTAAATGGGTGATTTCAACTATAGTTGCGCAACGGAGGCGATATGGGGACCCTATCCCGGAATGTGCTGGTGGCACTCGCATTGATAATCCCGGTCGTGCCTCTGCAGGCGGGCGAGCAACAGCCCATTCCTTGGGGCTACGAGGGGGATCATGGACCCTTCCATTGGGGAGAGCTGGGGTCTGAGTTTGCCCTCTGTGATAAGGGTATGTCCCAATCCCCGATTGATCTGTTGAGAAGCCACAAGATTCCTCTCACCGATATTCAGTTTTCTTACAAACATGCGCCCTTCCATGTCATCAACAATGGGCATACGCTGGAGGAAATTGAACCGATTTCGGAAAAGGTGAAGTCTCGGTACCCGAAGCACGGTCAGACCGTGCTCTATTTGATAGGGACAGCACCATCGTGTTCGACGGCGACCTCTATCTCCTCGAGCAATTTCATTTCCATACCCCGAGCGAACACACGGTCGATCAGAGGCACTACCCGATGGAACTCCATCTGGTGCATCACAACGAGCGGCACGAAGCGGCAGTGGTGGCCGTGTTTATGGAAGAGGGCAAGCACAATCCGTTCTTCGAGACGTTCTTAGAGCATGCCCCTGGCAAAGTAGGGGAAGTGATTGACGATCATGAACACACGGTCAACCCGATGGATCTATTGCCCAAACGCCGATCCTACTACAGATATTTTGGGTCCTATACGACCCCGCCCTGTCACGAGGGGGTTATTTGGGCCGTAATGCACGACCCCATCGAAGTCTCCGCAGAACAGATCAAGAAGTTCCGTTCCCTCTTGGGTCATGACAATGTGCGGCCGACGCAACCGTTGCACAAACGCTTTGTTCTGGAATCGCAATTCGTAGCCGGCTCTGCCCAGACAAAATAACGGTTGCCACATATCCCAGCTGTTTGCTTCCCTGCCTCCTGAACCTTCTCTTGGAGAGGCTCATCTTGTCACGGTTCACCATTGGCGTTGTGCCCTCTTACTGGACCCATTGCGAGGCACGGCATGCGTATCTCCCCCTCCCTTTGGGTCATTGTTAAGATCGAATAGTCTCAGGCATAAGTGGTACCCGCGAGTCATGTAGAACCGAGACCATGTCACAAATCCTCAACTTGAGCCACCACACCAGTGACGAGGAGGCCCAATACCTGACCTCTCTGCTCGTCTATCACCTGGTAGAACGATGTGGGGGACACTTGCAGTTCACCGCAGAGGAAGTTCGACGGACCCGGGAAAGTCTCGCTACCAAAATGGTGCAGATCCAACTTGGGAATGACGTACGACTTCGCATCATCGATCGCCTGCCGGAGCTCCGGTAACGCCACCCCGAATCGGCAAGAGGCCTCCGCATCCCGACCCACACTATAAGTAGGTAGGGATGGGAAAGCCGCCACCTTCGTTTAAAGATTGATGAAAAACTGTAGGAGGAAGATGTGGTTGATGAGGTTCGCATTGCCGGGTAGATTCCGGCTATTGAGCATCTGGTTCTGGTAGCCCATGTCCACATTGAAGTACTGGCTAAAGGTCTTATTGATGCCGAGAAAGAAGCGGTTTTGGTCTAATCCGGCTCCCGGCCCTTTCCCCGTGGGCACGCCGACCGTATTCAGATTGATAAACACTTCATCATAGGCGACCAACGCCCAATCAGGGGCTTGTGGAAACGGAATATCCGCGCGCAGCATTTGGCGGAACCGCACGGCGGTGCCGTCTGCATGCTCGATCCACCGTTCTTCCAACCTGGTGCGGCTTAAGAACTTAAAACTCGAAAACTTATGCTTATAGTTGACTTGTTGGTAGATCCGATTTTCTTCAAAAAATGATGACTGAGGGGGCGTATGCGGCTGATTAAAGTTGCCCACCCATGCATAGCCTTGCCAGAGAGAAAGATTCTCCGTCAGTTGATAACCAATCGCCGGACGGAGCAATAACTGGTCAATATTGGTGACATCATCCGCGATGCGGGGGTTGACTTCCATGTAGGCGATGAACTTCGAAGGGAGTGACACGGTCAGGTAGACCGGGGTCCAGAGCCGGAAGTCTGATCTCGTGTTGGGTCCCAATTCCGTATACGCCTGCACTGGTGTCACTCCTCCCCCTGTCAGGCTCCAGACCAGCGTGCTGATCGCAATCAGCCGTCCCATCTCACGTGCCCATCGAACTATCTCAGCCCTTTCCATTGCACCCCCCAAAGCGGGCAAATATCCGCGACACTCGTGTCAACCCCGCGTGTTATTCACGAGCAAATGAAGTCCCCTTGATCGTGAAAAATTCTTTGCTTTCCGTCGGCAGGTTAGCTTCTCTTCCTCGTTGTGCAGGCACTCCTTGTGAAGTAACGGGCACAAATTCATGACACAAGACAAAATCTTTTACATCTTCTGAGTGGAGAATGGCCAGCACAAAATGGGCCTTCCTTGAGGAGCGGTCTAACGCCGTACATTGCGCTGATCTACGGATTGTGCTAGCTAGTCCTCATGTTGCATGTCTCCTCATCTATTGCCATCCCGGATCACGAGATCGAACTCAATGCGATACGATCGCAAGGCGCTGGGGGGCAGAACGTCAACAAGGTTTCGACCGCCATACATCTACGGTTCGATATTCATGCCTCTTCCCTGCCACCATTCTATAAAGAGGAACTACTAAAACTCCGAGATCACCGGATTTCAGCCGACGGTGTGATTACGATCAAAGCGCAACAACACAGAACGCAGGAGCGTAACCGCGAGGATGCCTTGGATCGATTGCGTCTGTTGATTCAGAGCGTGGCGATCCCGCGCAAGAAGCGAAGGCCGACCAAGCCGACCAAGGGTTCACAGAATCGGCGGATTGAGGGAAAGAAACGGCAGGGGCGATTGAAGGCGCTGAGGAGAACGGTTGAGTGAAAAAAGCCAAACGTATTGTTGGAAGCTGTTTATTTAGATACGTTAGGAACGGCGTTCCTTCGTTTTCGTAGCGTTAGCTTTGGCCTGCTGCAGCACCGCTTGCGCCTCTGGGATGAAATCAAGCCGTTGGTGTTTCTGAGCGATGGCCAATGCTCTGGTTGCCAGCACTATGGCTTCTCTGTGTCGGCCGCGTTGACACCAGACCCTAGCAAGCGCCAGCTTGGCATTGACCGCTTTCGGGGCCTGTTTTACCACGTATCGCAAGAGCTGCTCCCCTTTTTCTGAGTCTCCGCCAAGAAAACTCGGCAACTTCACTAGTAACGTCCCTTTCGCCGAGAGCGCGTCGATGTGGGTAGGATTGATTTCGAGGGTCCGGTCGAGTTCGTTCATCATGCGGCGGAGCCCGAAGAGCGACGTGAGGGATTCCCCGTCGACACGGAGCAGCTCTCCCAGGTTGCAGAACAGTGCAAAGTGGGCATCTGCGCTTCCTTCATCCGAGGCAACTGCCTGTTCGCTTAGAATTTGTCCTTGCTGAAAATGAGCGAGGCGCTTGTCTCGATCTGTGGCCAGTCTCCCCTGATTGCATTGTTCGAGAGCCTGTTTGGCAAGCAATGGGCCGGCATCCACCGCTCGCGACGGCATCGGCATCAAGAGCATGCCGCCTGCAGCAATCGCCACCCCTATGAAGAACTTGATCTGCATCGTATCCAAATCCGATTGTAGCAGTGGATCTTACGAGAAAACGGCTGAGGAGACAGCACACTCAGTGCCAACTCGGTGGCATGGAGCATGCCTCCATCACCGATTGATAAACGGCATTCTCCTACCGACAACCCTTGCGACCCAATGCCCACTTCCCGCTGATGAACAAGTTGATTCAAACCGGTGAACAGTGAGGTACATGATGCTGTTATAAAATGTGCCGTAGTCGATGCTGGTGTTTGGCTGGCTAGCGCTCAGGCATTCGCCGGTTCGGCAGGAGCGACCATCCCGAGAATGTTGAATCCTCCATCCACATAGATCACTTCGCCGGTAATTCCCGTCCCAAAGAGCTTACCAAGAACAACGCTGTGTCGCCAACCTCACCCTGTTCGGTTGCGCGACGAAGCGGGGCCGTCTCTTTGTGGAGATCCACCATCTTGGTAATGCCCGAGACACCCCGTGCGGCCAATGTCTTGATGGGTCCGGCAGAGATCGCATTCACACGGATATTCAGCGGGCCAAGATCGCACGCCAGATACCGCACGGTCGCTTCAAGCGCCGCCTTGGCAACTCCCATCACATTGTAGTGCGGGACGACGCGCTCGCTACCGAGATACGTCAGGGTCACCACGGAGCCTCCTGCGGCCATCAAGGGCAATGCCGCCTTCGTGACGGCCACCAGAGAGTAGGCGCTGATGTCGAGAGCCATCGCAAAGCCCTGTCGGGTGGTATTCACAAATTGACCGGACAGCTCCTCGCGAGGAGCAAAGGCCAATGAATGGACAAGAAAATCGATCTGCCCGAAATCTTTCTGCACCTGCTGCATAAGAGACGCAATCTCTCCGTCATGACTCACATCGCAGGGGAACGATTTGGCGCCGGGCAATGTCGCGGCAAGCTCTTCCACATTCTGTTTGAGTCGCTCGTTCTGGTAATTAAAGAAGAGTTGCGCTCCCTGCCCGGCTACCGACTGAGCAATCGCCCAAGCGATGCTGTGCTTGTTGGCCACGCCGATGATGAGTCCTTTTTTCCCCTGTAACAACATGGAAACTGCTCTCCTTCGTTAATGGATCGCGTCGCTCATTCCGGGTGACGCGTGGCGTATCTTTCATCTCTCTCATGAAGTACAGAGCACATACGCTAGCAAGAGAGTGACGATCAACATTAAGCCGTGATAACCAAAACCTCGTTTAAACGTGTGGGTACCGAAGATAGCACGATTGGACCCTGCTGTGAAACGATGCCTTGGTGATGGGTCGGCATAGCCCATGAGGCAGTTTAGTAAAGGTTCACGCTATTTTGCCACAGGATCCTGCATGGTAAATCCTTCGCATCTTCATGAGAACCACTGGGTAAATGATTGATTTTCTGGATGAAGACCCACATCCCTTCTGAACCACTCACAACGGCACCAAGCTTGCTGTGTACTCGCATACGTGCCGGATAGTCGGTACACATTTTTTTAACTTCATGGAGGATTTTGTTATGAAGACCTTGTTGATCGGCAGTGATGGCAGTCGCAGTGGCAGTGACGTTCAGTGCACCATCCTTTGCCGAGGAAGGGAAGAAGAAGGAGAAGGGCGGCCACGTCGTGGTGTACGGCGACAAGAAGAAGCAAGATGGCGGCAAGGCCGATGACATCTTCGGCGAGAAGAAGGAAGAGAAGAAGGGTGGACACGCAGACACCTTCGGCGAGAAGAAAGAGAAGCCGGGGAAGTAAGAATCCCACTCCTTTCGTAAAAATTGGCGGACCTGGGGCACTTCCTCACGGAAGTGCCCCTTTCTTATTTTCTAACCCGGTCCTCGTACCTCCGTATACCGTCTCCGCACCACACTCAGCGACGAGGCATCGTCTCCCGTATGTAGACGGCCTGCAACCCGATGATCGTTTTTGCATCCCGGATCGTGCCATCCTGAATTTTGTTGATCGCGTCGCTCAGCGGCATTTCGATGATCTCCAACACTTCATCGCGGTCCAGCTGTTGCTGCCCTTTCGTCAGGCCGACGGCCTTGTAGATATGAATGACTTCATCCGCAAAGCCCGGGGCGGTGAAGATGCTGGAAAGCAGCTCGAACGAGGAGGCGCGATAGCCGACCTCTTCTTCCAGTTCTCTCGCGGCACAATTCAAAGGATCTTCACCCTGGTCCAGTTTGCGGCCGGAATTTCGTAGATGAATCCCCCGGCTGCGTGCCGGAACTGTCGAATTAAGACGACGGTTCCATCCTCCTTGATCGGAACAACTGCGGACGCTCCGGGATGGCGGATGGTTTCGAGATCGACCGTGAAGCCATTCGGTAACTGCACGGTATCCATGTTCAGCGTGACGACTTTTCCCGTATAGATATTGCGAACCATGCGCTCTGCTCCTCAGCTACGTATCAGTGCCGTCTCTTGTTGGAAGAACAACGGATAGGGTCTATCTCACTTACGGTGAGGGGCGCTTATAAAAAGGAGGCTTCACGATCTTCGCCTGTACCAACTTCCCTCGGATATCGACCATGATGCCGGTCTCAGGTGTTGCATATGGTGAGCGTACGTAGCCCAAGCCGATCCCCTTTTGGAGAAGTG
>JAAUPT010000063.1 GCA_012032965.1 Nitrospira sp. | reverse complement strand
TGGGGAGTCTTGTGGTTCCTGTACTTCGTGCTGCTTGTCTTGCAGAAGTCAAACGCAAAATTCGTCGGTGCCGTCACCTTCGTGGTGGGCGTCTACACCGGTTGGGTACCAGGCTACATGCTGCTGAACGGCATGCGAGATATCCGCTAAACGATTCCCAACTCTGGCCTGTGTAATACCCAAATGGAGAGCCTCTTTCGTCACTTGAACTAATTTTTCTGTGGCATCGGAAACGGATCCAACGGCAACAGTCACGGCAGAATCACCATAGAACCCTCCAACGATCGCTCCGAGATCCAGCCCAATGATATCCCCTTCTTTTAGCTTTCGCTTTGAAGGGATGCCGTGAACGACCTGATCGTTCACAGATGCACAAAGAGTCCTCGGATAGTTGCGATAGCCTTTGAATGCTGGAAGTGCTCCTCTTAGTCGTATCTCCTGTTCCGCTATGGAATCCAGCTCTTCCGTCGTGATCCCAGGCTGGACTGCCTTGCGCACAATGTCCAACGCCTCAGCAACCACTCTTGACGCCTGTGCCATCACTTCAATCTCGGCAGGCGTTTTCAGAATGATCATGCCGTCTGGTGTGTCGCCAACATCTGTAAGAGATTTTTGGGACACGGTGTCCACCGTCTCAGCACCATTGAGATGCGACAATACATGCTGCTTCTCATAAAAACTGATCAATGGCGCCGTTTGTTCTTCATACACGCGGAGCCGCATTTCGATCGCCTCCGGTTGATCATCGCTGCGTTGAGTCAATGCTTCTCCACACCGCTCACACGCACTTCCCATCTTTGATGGGGCAAAGTCGACGTGATAGGTCGCTTTACAGTTGGGGCAACCTCGCCGCCCACTCAGACGTCTTACGATTTCTTCTCGAGAGACCTCGAAATTAATCACGCGATCTAAACGCACACCTCGTTCGTTCAACACTTTGGTGAGCGCTTCGGCCTGAGGAACTGTTCTTGGGAATCCATCGAGAATAAACCCAGATGCATTGGATGAATCTGCCAGCTTCTCTCGCACTAATCCAATGACCACTGAGTCGGGAACTAATCCTCCTCGATCCATATACCCTTTGGCTTCGAGGCCAAGAGGAGTCTGATTGCGAACCGCCTCTCGGAGCAGATCACCGGTCGAGATCTTACAGATGCAATAGTGAGCCACAACCTTATCAGCCTGGGTACCTTTCCCAACTCCTGGAGCACCAAGGAACACCAACCGCATAGCCTTATCCACTTCTTCCACGTAACGGAGCCATCCCTTTACCCAAAAACCCCTCGTAGTTGCGCATCAACATGTGGGATTCAATCTGCTGAGCGGTGTCGAGCCCGACACCGATTACAATGAGCAGAGAGGTTCCTCCGAAATAAAAAGGGACATTCAGCTTGTAAATAAGAAATTCAGGAATCACACAAACAATGGCAAGATAAATAGCTCCCGCGAACGTAATTTTCGTCAAAACATTGTAGATATAATCGGAAGTTCGCTGTCCAGGCCTGATCCCTGGAATGAAGCCTCCGTACTTTTTCATGTTGTCAGCCATATCGACAGGATTAAGGACGACCGCCGTATAGAAGAAGCAGAAAAAGACGATCAGCCCCACATACATCAACGTGTAGAGAAGCGATCCAGGGGCTAACTGCATTCCGATAGATTTTATCCATGGTGTCTCAAAAAACCCGGCTATGGTCGCAGGAAACGCAATGATCGACGAGGCAAATATGGGAGGAATGACGCCTGCTGTATTGATCTTCAATGGAATATGCGTGCTCTGCCCTCCATAAACCCTTCGTCCAACCACTCGCTTGGCATACTGAACCGGTATCTTTCTTCGCCCACTTTCCAAAAAGACGATTGCGGCCACAACAGCAATCATGAGTAGCCCCAAGGCCACCAGCAAGAACGCATTGAGCTGACCAATCTCATACAAATTGTAAGTCTGTGCGACCGCTGATGGGAGCCGCGCGACAATTCCGGCAAAAATGATTAGCGAGATCCCATTCCCAACCCCTCGCTCGGTGATCTGCTCACCCAGCCACATCAAGAAACCTGTGCCCGCCGTGAGCGTGATCACCGTCATGAGACGGAATGCCCATCCTCCGGTGAGCACGAACGCGCCCTGATTCATTTGCTCCAATCCAACCGCAATACCGAACCCTTGAATCAGTGCGATGCCAATCGTTCCAAACCGCGTGTACTGAATGATCTTCTTACGGCCTCGTTCACCCTCCTTGGCTAGCTTGGTCAAATGCGGAACGACGACCGTCAATAATTTGAAGAATGATCGATGCGCTGATATAGGGCATGATGCCCAGCGCAAAGATCGTCAGGCGCGACAAGGAACCGCCTGAAAAAATATCGAGAAACCCTAAGAGAGCGCCGCCCTGTTTCTGTAAAAATTCTGACAGTGCTTCTCCGTTGATACCGGGAGTCGGGATATGAGAGCCGACACGATAGACGACCAACATCCCGAGCGTGAACAGAACTCGAGTACGCAACTCGGGAATCTTAAAGATATTCTGAAAACTGGTGAGGAGCCGCTCAAGCACCGCCGATAACCTCGACACGCCCTCCGGCCGCTTGGATCTTTGCCTCTGCCGACTTACTGAATTTATGAGCCTGAACGACGAGAGGCTTCTTGAGCTCACCATTACCTAGAATCTTGATCGGTCGTTTTTTCCGCTTCACTAACCCAGCATCAACCATTACCTGCGGAGTGATTGTCTCGCTCCCTGTCCAATCTACAAAACTTGTCAGGTTGACGATGGCATATTCCACTCTAGATGGGTTTGTAAAACCAAACTTGGGAAGCCGACGTACCAACGGCATCTGTCCACCCTCGAAACCTGGGCGCTTACCTCCCCCAGATCGAGCCAGTATCCCTTTATGCCCTTTGGTGGCGGTCTTTCCATGACCGGAACCCGGTCCGCGCCCAATACGCTTACGCCGTTTTTTTGCCCCTCTTGCTGGGGCCAATTCATGAAGATTCATGGCTTGCCAACCTCAAGCAGATAACCAACTTTTTGAATCATCCCTCGTACTTGTGGCGTATCAGGACGCACAACCGTTTGACGAATGTGTCGGAGACCTAGACCACGCAAGACAAGGCGATGGCGCTCTGGTGTTCCAATTGGACTACGCTTCAATGTTACTCGCACATTATTCACTTTCAATTGCGGACTTTTTGAGGATGATTGTGCTGCACTCATTTAGACCGTTGCCCTTTCCTGCCCTTCGGCAACTGCTTGCCGGCGGAAGCGAAGGACATCATCCAAATTTCTGAGCTGGGTTAGTCCATCGAGTGTGGCGCGAACGGTATTAAATGGATTACCACGCCCAAGAGTTTTCGCAATAATATTGTGGGCACCGACTAATTCCACAACAGCACGAACGGCACCTCCTGCGATGATGCCTGTTCCATCGACCGCAGGTTTCAGCAACACGTGTTCCGCCCCGAACAAACCGTGCACTTCATGAGGGATAGTCCCACCCTTGAGCGGGACATGAACGAGATGTTTCTTCGCCTGCTCGACAGCCTTAGAAATCGCTACCGGAACCTCCGCAGCCTTTCCCTTCCCGATACCGACCCATCCATGGCCATCACCAACGACCACGAGGGCACAAAAGTTGAAGCGCTTTCCCCCCTTGACAACCTTTGCGACTCGGTTGATAAATACAACTTTATCTTTCAGGTTCAATTCATCGGGATTGACTCGCACGCTCGTACCCCTCAGTCCTAAGTTCGCTGACAGTTCATTAAAAGACTTACCCGCGCTACCATACTTGCCTCGCCTCTGACCCCATCTCAGCCTAAAATTTCAATCCCCCCTCACGGGATGCATCCGCGAGGGCCTTGATACGGCCATGATACATCCGTCCCCCTCGGTCAAAAACAACCGCTGTGACCTTCGCAGCCTTGGCACGATCCGCTATCAGTTTGCCAACTGCCTTGGCGGCTTCAATGCCACCAGTTGACGTGAGGGTCTTACGAAGTGCCTTATCAAGTGACGAGGCAGCAGCCAACGTCGTACCCCGAATATCATCGATAATTTGGGCGTAGATATGAGCGGTGCTTCTAAAGACGTTCAATCGTGGTCGCTCTGCTGTTCCTAGAATGACTTGCCGCACCCGCCGCCGCCGTCGCTCAAGTTGTCGAACCTTGTTTGCCGCATTCATCGTCAATTCCTACTTCCCTGTCTTGCCTTCTTTTTTCCGCAAGATTTCACCAGCATACCGGACACCCTTTTGCTTATAGACATCCGGCGGTTTAATGGCGCGCAGGTCAGCTGCAACCTGACCTACCAGACGCTTATCAACTCCCTTGAGGTTGATCAGCGTCTGCTTATCAACTTTTACATCGATACCTGCCGGCACTTGATAGATTACCGGATTAATGTATCCAACATTGAAACTTAACGTCCGACCCTGGAGCTGAGTTTTGTACCCGACTCCAGTAATTTCGAGCGAACGTTCGTATCCTTTCGTAACACCCTGAATCATATTGCTCAGCTCCGCACGGGTGAGACCATGCAATGCCCTCACCTTTCGATCATCGTTTGCGCGATCGACGATGAGCTGGCCATTACTGACCGCCACCTTCACCCCATGCACGAGAGACCAATCTAACTTTCCGAGTGGCCCTTTAACCGACACCGTTGATCCAGCGACTTTCACTTCCACTCCACCTGGAATGGCAATTGGCTTTTTCCCAATGCGAGACATAGCGTATTTCTATCCTTCAATCGAGATTGAACCAGCTCACCACACCGAACAAAGAACCTCGCCTCCTAGATGACTCTTGCGAGACTCCTGATCAGTCATAATTCCCTTCGAGGTAGAGAGAATGGATAAGCCGATACCATTGCGAACTTTCTTGATATCCTCACTACCAACATAGACACGGCGCCCCGGTTTACTGATACGCTCCAACCCAGTAATCATCGGCTGTCCTTCGGCTATATATCGAAGCCGCACGTTCAGAACGGGATGACCATCCCGCACTTCATCTGCGATCGAATCGACATAACCTTCCCGCTCAAAATTTCCAAAATGCCTCGTTTCAATTTTGAGGTGGGAACCGTGACTGTTTCAAAACGGCGCTGAGCACCATTCTTCAAACGAACTAGAAGATCGCCGATTGGATCGGTAACCATGCTATCCCCTTCTATTCTCTATTGACAGCCATCGACGTGAGAACACCAGCTACCAGCTAGATTTCCGAACTCCAGGAATCTCCCCACGCAACGTCATCAGGCGAAAACAAATTCGACACATTCGAAATCGACGAAGATACCCACGCACTCGACCGCAGACACCACAGCGGTGATACTCTCGAGTGGAGAACTTCTGCTCTGTCGCTGCCTTATTTCTCAGCGCTAATCGTGACACAAATTACCCCTCCCATCCAAAAATACCATCGCTATCTTACCAACCTCATGCGCGAAACGGCATTCCAAGATGTTTCAGAAGAGCCTTTCCTTCATCATTTGTCTTGGCTGTGGTGATCACCGTTATATCCATGCCATGAATGGATGCCACTTCATCGTACTTAATTTCTGGGAAGATCAGCTGCTCTTTCAACCCAAGCGTGTAATTACCGCGACCATCGAACGCCTTGGGTGATACCCCTCGGAAGTCACGGATACGAGGTAGTGCCAACGATACCAACCGATCGAAAAATTCATACATCCGGCGACTCCGGAGTGTCACTTTGGCACCAATCGGCAATCCTTGCCTCAGCTTGAAACCAGCAATGGCTTTCTTTGCTTTCGTGACAACTGGTTTTTGCCCTGTAATCATCCCCAATTCGGTTACGGCACTCTCCAAGAGCTTCACATTCTGAATGGCCTCTCCCATTCCGACGTTCAGCACCACCCGCTCAAGCTTGGGTACCTGCATTACGTTCTTATACCCAAACTCCTTCATCAACGCTGGAATGACTTTCTGTTCATACGCATCACGAAGCCGTGGACGGAACTTCGATTCCTCACTTCCCTGGTCCAACTGCGGAGGTGCAGCTTCCTTCTTCGTATTCTTTCGCTCAGATGATTTGCTTGATTGGTTTTTCGGTTCCTTGACCATTACCTAACCCTATTCCACAGTCTCATTGGATTTTTTACTAAAGCGGACCCGCCGCCCGTCTTCTAAAAGGCGAATACCAACTCGTGTAGGCTTTTGCGTCACTGGGCAAAAAACATAACGTTTGATATCTGCAGTGGGGCTTCCCGCTCTAATATGCCTCCCTGCTTCGCTTTCTGATTCGGCTTTGTGTGTCGCTTGATAATGTTCAACTTTTCCACAACCACTTTACCGGCCTGGAGGTCAACGGAAAGTACCTTGCCCGTCTTCCCTCGTTCACGGCCAGACACCACGACGACCGTATCCCCTTTGCGAATTCTGCTTTTTCTCAGTGCTTCCACGATGCTCCTCACTCACTCCCCTTCACAAAACCTCTGGTGCCAGAGAAATGATCTTCATGAATTTCTTCCAGCGAAGCTCCCGGGCAACAGGTCCGAAGATACGAGTTCCAATCGGTTCACCGTCTTTATTAATCAGGACACACGCATTCCGATCGAACTTGATATACGATCCATCTTCTCTTCGAACTTCTTTTGTCGTTCGAACGATTACGGCTCGACTCACGTCACCCTTCTTCACACTCGCCTGAGGTATAGCCTCTTTGACAGCCACTACCACAATGTCACCTAACGATGCATAACGCCGCCTTGTGCCGCCAAAGACATGAAAGCACATAGCCTGCTTGGCTCCGGAATTGTCAGCCACATCCATATAAGTATAATTCTGAATCATTACGATCTTCCTACGGGTATCACGAGTGCAGAAGCCGGAGAAAAGTCCCTTCTACTTTTCAGGCTGTCCTTTTTCCATAACCTGCACGACACGCCAATTCTTTTCTTTACTCAGCGGTCTCGTCTGGACAAGCTTGACCCGATCTCCCACTTTACAGACGCCACTTTCGTCATGAGCCTTTAATCTCGTTACTCGCCTGAGAACTTTTTTGTAGATCGGATGAACAACCGACCGTGACACCACCACAACGACCGTCTTCTGCATTTTATTACTGACAACATCGCCAAACCAATGGCGGCGCTTCACCACTTCAGCCATAAGAATCCTTTATCCCTTCGCCACTTCAGCTTGGTCAATCCCCTGCTGAAGGACCGTCTTCACTCGGGCGATATCCCGCTTGGTTTTTCGAATCTGCATAGGATTTTCAAGACGGCCGGTACCGAACTGAAAACGCAAATTGAACAGCTCTTGCACAAGCTGCTTTTCTTTCTCAGCAAGCTCGCTTACAGTCATGTTTCGCAGCTCTTTGATGTCTAACGCCATATACCCACCCTGGCCTCTATTTATACCGGCAGGAACTTAGCCAAACTCACCGCGAACAACCAATTTTGTCGCGATAGGCAACTTGTGAGACGCAAGCCGAAACGCCTCTCGAGCAGTTTCCGGAGTGACTCCATCCATCTCATAAAGGATCCGACCTGGCTTCACAACGGCCACCCAGTACTCAGGATTACCTTTTCCTTTTCCCATTCGAGTTTCTGCTGGCTTTTTGGTAATAGGCTTATCCGGAAAATACGTGTCCAGACCTGCCCGCCACGCTTCACGTGTCGAGTAATAGCAATGCGTGCCGCTTCAATCTGGCGACTCGTGATCCACCCTGGCTCTAAAGCTTTTAGGCCGAATTCTCCCAGAGTGATCTGCCCGCCACGATAGGCCTTACCTGTCATCCGGCCTTTTTGCATTTTTCTGAATTTAACTTTCTTAGGCGCTAACACGGTACAATCTCCTCACCC
>JAAUPT010000062.1 GCA_012032965.1 Nitrospira sp. | reverse complement strand
CTTGGTGGCTACTTGATCAAGCCTATTCGACGGAGTGACCTTCTGCAATCAATCGGGATTGCGCTCGGTCGGACAAAAGGAATACCACCGATACCTGCCACAACCATCGAGCCCTCGCCAACATCCTCGACGCGTACTTTACGAGTTCTATTGGCTGAGGATTCCCCTGACAATCAGCTGTTGGTCAGGTCCTATTTGAAGCAAACCAACTATTGCCTTGAAATCGCCGACGACGGAGCCGTCGCACTGGATAAATTCAAGACCGCGCATTACGACGTGATCTTGATGGACATACAGATGCCAGTTATGGACGGATATGCCGCCACAAAAGCGATGCGATCATGGGAACGAGAGCACGATTTAGCACCCACACCGATTATTGCTCTCACCGCATTGGCTCTAAAAGAAGAAGAAGCTCGTATCTTTGAAGCTGGTTGCAACACTCGTCTTACTAAACCCGTGAAGAAATCTACTTTATTGGAGATTCTCCGGGCACACAAGGAGCATATCATCTCGTGACCCACCCTTCACACTCCGAATCCCCAGACACAATTATTGTGGAGGTTGGCCGTGACCTTGAGGATATTGTGCCTATCTTCCTAGGTAACCGAAAGAACGATCTCCAAACGCTTCGAGACGCGCTGACTCGACAAGACTTCGGAACCGTCCAGAATCTAGGCCATCGTTTGAAGGGTGATGGAGGCGGCTACGGATTCGATCGGATTAGCGAGATTGGAGCCACGCTGGAACAAGGGGCTAAACAACAGGACTACTCGATGATTGAACAACAAATCCTGCAACTTGAAAACTTCCTCAGACGGGTCCGTGTCATCTATCGATAATCAATAGTCATGCGACCAGCACGGCTTGGCCACTCACGACCTTATCAACTTTGACCAGAGCGGCCGCTTCGTAAAGGATCTTGTAGTGCTCCCCTGAAATCAAGCCACCTGGGTTGCTTGTTGCGCGCGGTATTGGACAGGACTCCGGTACCCAAGGGCTTGATGCGGCCGCTCCTGGTTGTACCACTGCACCCAATCCCGAATGATCCGGCGCGCCTCTTCGAATGTCTGGAACGTGTGTTGCCAGACACACTCTTCCTTGAAACTCCGAAAGAACCGTTCAACGATCCCGTTCTGCTCCGGGGTATACGGCGTGATGAACTCCTGTTGCAGTCGATAGTCCCGACAGGCTTGCCGAAATCGACGGCTTTGGAAGATCAGCCCGTTGTCACTGCGCAGGACTGGGGCCCCGCCGGTCGTAGCGTCCCGAACCGATGGAGACACGCGGCTTCGATCGCTCGTTCGGCCTCCTTGGCTCGACTTCGCAACGAGAACTCATAGCCAATGACTTCGCGATCATGACAGTCGATCACCGCAGCCAAATGCGCCCAACCATCATGTCCACAGGAAATATGTGTCACATCCATGGCCCACCGTTCATTGCTGCGATTCGCCCGACTCACCCAGCCCTGTACACGAGGCCGAGGGGTGACCACACGTTGATGGACAAACCAGCCCTGCTGCTTGAGCACACGATAGACCGCCTTGCGATTCACGATGATCCGGTCTTGAAACCGCACCAATGCCCAGAGCCGGCGATAGCCAAACGTCGGATGCCGCTGAATCCAATACCGCACCCGTTCCAGCCACGGCGGATCGATATGAGCTCGGTGTGGTGCTAGACGGGTGGTCCGATGCAAGCCAGCCCGGCCTACCTGCAACACTCGACAACTTCGTCGCTCTGAGACACCCGACACGCCTGCCCTCACGCGTCGGATGTCCTCCGGTCCAAGGGTAGGGTTTCAACGCCTCCCGAAGGATGTCGTTATCCAGCACCAAATCCCCGATCTTCTGTTTCAGCTTCTTGATCTGTTCATCTTTGAGCGCCTCTTCATCCTTCGGCCGCGTTCGTAAAGCATTTTCCGCACCCAGGAGAAACTTCTCCCGCCAGTTCTCCACCTCCGCTACCGTGAGCCCGTGCTGACGGGCCGTCTCCGCGACGGAGGTGTCGCCCTTCAAGATACTGACGACGAGCGCCACACGCCGCTTGGCCGTCCACCGTTCAATGGGTTCGGAACCTTCTTGAGCCATCTCTACCTCCTCGGTCCATGTCAGGACCTTGTCGTAGAGGTGGTCTCAATTTCAAGGGGAGCAGGATATGAGTGCTTGAACGGGCATCAGTTCGCCTCGCTGGCGGAGGCCCAGGTGATCATCGAGACCTGGCGCATGGATTACAACACTCGCCGGCCACACAGCTCACTCGGGCACCTGACTCCGAGTGAGTTCGTCAGCCAACGTCAGGAAGAACAGGACGCCGAAGAAGCCCTCTGCTCTGGTTAAGAGTTGTCTCAAAACGGGGTCAACGTCAGAGGCCAGAACCTCTCCTTTGAAAGTGTCTTCTTGACGGGGAAGCTTACGAGGCTACTTCGATGTAGGCCGGGACAACTGGCGGTAATCATTAAAACGCCTAGCCTTTAAATCAAAACGCGGCAAGGTGCCATGTGGGACGATCTTTACGGCTACACGCAAAGTAAGGGCGTTCCGAATTTCACGAGCAACTGCAGCAGCAATAGCCTCAGAATCTTCGGTTGTCACTTCCATCCGAAGTTCCATTTCATCCAACTCACGGTTTCGAGACACATCTACAGTGAATTCTCCAACTTCTGGAAATTGTCTAACGATATTTTCAATTGCACTCGGGAATACATTAATCCCACGGATGACAATCACTCCATCAACTCTGCCGATAACCCCACCGTCTAGACGATGAAAGGTTCTCCCGCATTCACAGAGATCCGTATTCAACTTGACCCGATCACCAGTCCGATATCGGATTACTGGCATTCCCACTCGCCCGAGGTTAGAGATAACCAATTCTCCTTCTTGAGCGCGATCTCCTGTAACTGGATCGATCACTTCACAAATAAATTCACTTTCATTAAGATGAGGCCCCTGTTGCGCCAAGCATTCAAATCCCCAGGCTCCAACTTCCGTGGCCCCAGCATGATCATAACATTTCGCTTTCCAAATAGATTCAATACGCTTCCGTGTTCCAGGTATGCTTGTTCCAGGTTCTCCGGCATGGATGTTAATTTTTACGCTTGAATTGGCGAGATCCATTCCTTCTTCCTTAGCGATTTCTCCCAAATGCAAAGCATATGTGGGCGTGCAGACTAGCACTGTCACCTCATTGTCAAAAATAGCCTTAACACGTTGCTGAGAAGACATCCCTCCGCCAGGAATGGACATCGCACCAATCACTCGTGCGCCTTCATGGGCGCTCCAAAAACCAATGAATGGGCCAAATGAAAAAGCAAAAAAAATCCGATCACGAGAGGATACCCCGGCAGCTCTATACACCATGGCCCAGCAGCGAGCCCACCAACTCCAACTTTCTTCCGTATCCAAACAACGCAACGGCTGTCCTGTAGTGCCAGAAGTTTGGTGGATTCGAGTGTAATTCTCACGCTTAAAGGTCAAGTTTGTTCCATAGGGCAAATGAAGGGATTGATCATTCGACAACTCCTCTTTTGTTGTAAAGGGAATCCTTCGATAATCATCAAATGTTTGGATTTCATTTGCATGCTTAATTCCTGCTGTTCCTAACTTGGAGCGATAGAAGCTGTTGTTCTGCAAAACAGGACTCAACATTAACTGCAGTTTTTTAAGTTGAATTTGCTTTAGGGCTTCATGCCCAAGCGTCTCAATAAATGGATCTAAATACTCGAAATTCACGCGATCTCCTTTCTAAGTGCGTCTAACTTCCTTCAAGTGCAGTGCATACATTCGATGAAAGAGATTTGAACTGTTGTTCGAAGCTCTAAAAGTCAGACATCAATTAATGATGCGATGGCATTACATCTTTTTGGATAGGAAATTTCTCATTTATCAACATAATAGGCTTCCCGCCCGCGATGATTCGGTATGTCCTGCTTAACGCTTCCACTCCGTCCATATCATGAATGGTATCGGGAACATTTTTTAGGGTCTCTTTTCCCCACCACAACAATTCACGATGAGTTTCCCAACGACTACCATAGAGAATGCGGCCAATTCCTCCACCCTCGACTTCGAGACCTTCTTTGATAAACTGAGGCAGCCGGTCAAGGAAAATGAGTGAGGGCGCATAGGCATAGCAAGTATAACTCCATTTCCCACGCAGCAAGACTTGACGCATTAGCACCGTGCTTCCTTTTCTGCCTCGAGCCATTCATTATCAACAGTTAATGGCCTGATTTCCTGGCCTAACCTTAGAATTTCAATTTGCTCCATGGTATAGGCTTCGATAAATTTGGTTACAGTTCCATCGATTACCATAAGAGCCCGTTGAAACGGAGTTAATGTTCGAAGATTGAGTTCTCGTAAATCTGCTGGCAGGGCAAACTGAGCCGTGAGCAAATCTTCCATTGGATTAAAGTCATTAGTCTTTTGCATGAGCGTTCCCTAACTATATGGTCGCTTCCGTCAATAAGCCAAAAGATGTCCTCCATAGCGTTCATGAAATGGAGGAATTCATTTTCAATCTTGGCAATTACATATAGGGGAGATCCAAGCCTTGAATTCTTTCAATGTTGTAGAATGTTCGGAAACGAGTTAACAGAGATTCCATTTCTGGGAGAATTTCGTGTAAAAACGAATCGGCCTGGAGAAGCCCGACACGAGCTGCGCCGAGATCTGCAGTGTAAAAAAGTTTCTTAGCTTTCAGAAAGTCCTGTCTTCCCCAAATTGCTGGGTGATTATTCAATCGAAAACCTGCATGAAGGAGAGCAGGCTTACGTTTCTCAGGGAAAATAAGCGCATAGTCATGCAACAGCGCATGATCTTCTCTGAAGCCATCCGTGCCAGGCAAAATGAGATAGTAAGGTATCCGTGCGCGCATTACCCGAGTTTCAATTGTCGACTCTACTCCTTTTTCATCTATAACTCTGGCATTACGGGTTCCATTCAAATATAAATTGGGGAAATTTACTAGGTCCTGCACATGATGCAAAAAACTATGGATATGAGTATTAATCATGAGGATTTTCCCGCCAAACGGAGCGAGACGACCAAATGGGGTTTCCAAACCGAACGGCCTAACTGACTGCTGATGGCCAGCCAACAGATCATGTGCCAAGGGGCCCTTAGCGGCAACCGAGTTGGTGGGATGGAGACTACGCCTTACGCCAGGCCACTTCCGAAAAGCTTCGGTAAGCATTCCAACTTTTGATGGAGTCCTGCGAATATCAAATAGCTCTTCAGAGTCAAGGTACGACAACATACTGCCACTCATGGAAAACGTCGGCATCATGATAGTCCCTGAGGCTCCAACCACCTCTTCTAGCGCTTCTATAACGGTTTCCGGGCCACCCTCCACATAGCCTAGCGAACTAAAGCTACTATGGACACAGACAAGGTCTCCGGGTGAAAGTTCCATACCTCTCAGCGTTTTCACAATTTTGTATCGAGTCAGAGGAGTTGAAGCTTGATAGGTGTAGTATTTGCTGCGTTTCACCAAATAGTTCTTGAGGGCATGTCGAAAGTTTTCCATTTGTTAAAAGGTTTAATGCTTTGTGAAAAAACCGTAGTCATTCTGATACTTCCCTATACATATTTGCTGTTTTAACTTGCATGCAACTCAGTTCATGATCAGGATCAAGTGCCTGTTTTTATATACGCTGCTAGGTCAAGGAGACCGTTTCAAGGAAGAACGACTGTCCTCACGACATTAGACCACTTTCGAGACAGTTTTGAACCAGATCAGGGCACTCCTTCGGCAGTCCGTTCTTTCTGACATTGGTCGGCAGACTCGTTCGGAGTCAGATGCCTGTGCGAACGATGGGCACAGCGGGTATTGGAGTCCACCCATCACACTTCAATGAACATCTAGGCCTCTACTAGTGAGGAGCACCGCTGCTTGTACATACCGCATCTGCATCCACAGGACTTTAGTTAGCCTATGAGGAAAGCCTCTGCTGACACAGAAGAGCATCAAGATAATATTTAGTAGCCCAATTGGGATAACCCAACATCTGATAAGCCCCAACAATAGGGAAAGAACCTGGGATCGCCCCATGGACTTCAGTGATAGGTAGGTTTATTGATTGAAGTGCCTTTAAGAAATTCACAAGAGAGTCCGCTGCCTCAAGATATTTTACATTTTCAGTATGTTCAAACAGCCGGTAACAAACTACGGCAATCTGTGCAGAACCCGTTAAACAAGAAGAAAACCCAGCCGGCTTCCAATCTGAGTAAAAACGTCCAGGCAGGAACCCTTGAGGGCTCATCTTCGAAATGAGAGGATCGACTCCTCGTTGTACTGCAGTGATAAAATCATCGCGTTTGGTAGATATCCCAACTTCGAGAATGCCTTGAAGGGTATAACCGATGGTGTGAAGAAGTGGGGCCTCAGGGCGTGTTAAACAGTTGTTAGCAAACCATCCATTATCATGTTGTTGTTTAAGAGCGGCCTCCACTATTTTTACAGCCGTGATTCGATAGCGATCATCTTCTATTTCTTCACTCAATCGGCAAAGATGCCAGGCGCACAAGCACGTATAAGTTTTTATCGGAAAGAAGACGGTTCTTTTGCCTTGGGATTGGAGATAACCCTGTTCATCCACATCCCCGACCAAGAAATCTCCCGCACGTTTTCCAGCGTGCAGAAAGCGTTCGTCTTGACTAAAGCGGAATGCCTCAATCCAGCCGTCTAAAACCATACCAGTATTAAATGCAGCAGCCACTTGATTGTTCTGGGCACAAAGCTCATTCGCTTGGACTGCTCCGGATTTCATTTGGACGCTCACTTCCCAGTGGGCCATTCGCAAAGCCGCTTCGGCAATTTCCTTGTCACCGGTAATTTTCGCGTATCCTAAGAGTGTCGCCATGATATACCCGGTAGTTTCCGGATATGACTTTTTCCAGCCATTACCGCTACCATATGGGAAATAACCATAGGATACGCCACCATCTACAGTAGCAGCCTGTGCACGGACAAGCCAGCCCACAGCAGCCTTGGCACGTTCCATCGTTTCTTCTTTGATCGGTTGAACGCTCCCGAGCACGAAACGCGTGGAATCTTTAATCACCAGACGAAGAAACGGAAGGCGGTCAATACGACATAACCCCAAAGATTTGACCAAAATCCCCTGTGCTTCGTAACAGAGGCTGCGGAATTTTCTTTTCAATAACACATCCCGGAAAATTCGAGCGGTAGGTGTGTTTATTGTCGAGACGTTAGAGGGAAACATCTCCACGGTTGATCCTCAAATTGATCATGACAGGTAATAGCCAAATTTGGCACATGGACTGTAGATTAAACAATCACCTGAATTATGGTACCCGGTTTCGAGCCTGCCAATAAAAGATACGGCGGAATTCTTGTGCCTGCATTATCATCAGGACCATACAAACACCAAACCCCTTCCTTGGGAACATAATGTCGTTGTGCACGCTCCTTCGTCAAGGGGGGAGCTTTTAAAATCGGTGCCATGACTCAGTATGGTGGTATGCCTATGATTGCGTCGGTGCAGTCACATACGGAGCTGGAGCCCATCGAGGTGCTAGGAGGTACCGTATACGCTTGCGGTTCACGAGCTAACCCCCAGCCAGAGCAAGACTAAAATCCGCAGGTATACAAACCTGGGTTGGACATACCTAGGATCACAAATAAATAATTTTTGAGTTGTTGATGGTTTCGTGGAATCCGTTAGTATGCCAACCCGGTGCGAGTCATAGTTGGGATGCAACTTGACGTCTCCCCCGAAAACGACGGCACCTTAAAACGAGAGTAGGATGATGGCTTCGGCGGTCCTCGACGAAAGGAGTGGATCGATGAAGCGGTCACGATTTTCCGAAGAACAGATCGTGTATGCGATTCGGCAAGCGGAGAGTGGGACCCCAATTGGCGACCTCTGCCGGCAGCTGGGCGTCAGCGAGGCGACCTTCTACG
>JAAUPT010000061.1 GCA_012032965.1 Nitrospira sp. | reverse complement strand
ACAGTTTTTCGGGTCTTACGACCAGTACTCCGCCGCCGGGAATCGAAGTGCAGCTTCTCGCGGTTGTCGCGGTGTCGCTCTCGACCCTCCTGGCCATCATCGATCGGCAAGTCACCACAGCATCAAGCCAGGCGCGTCACAGCCATGCTCGGTTGCTTGAAGCCATCGAGAGCGTCCCTCAATGGTTTGCACTCTTCGATGTGGACGACCGTCTGGTGATTTGTAATCGCAAGTATCGCCAAGTGATGTCTGGAACGGGGGCTCAAGTCCAACCAGGCGACTCCTTCGAATCGATCGTTCGCCGCATTGCCGAACGAGGCGATATCCCAGCGGCGATCGGGAATGTCGAATCCTGGGTGAAAAACCGCCTTGACATGCACTATAACCCACAAGGACCTTACATCCAGTACCGGTCCAGTGGCGAATGGATCCAGATCAACGAAAAGAAGACGCACGATGGCGGCATTGTCGCCATTGCAACGGACATCACGGCGTTGAAAAATGCTGAACAGGCTGCCGAGGATGCCAAGGGGCGCTTAGCGGATTCATTGGCGCTGGTGGAAGCTGCGAAAGCCCGCATGCAGGAAGAACTGAATGTCGGTCGGGATATTCAGCGGAGCATGCTCCCACGTGTGTTTCCCCCCTTTCCGGATCGGAAGGAGCTGGAACTGTATGCCGTGCTCGAACCGGCGCTGGAAATCGGGGGCGATCTTTACGATTTCTTTCTGATCGACGATCATCGCCTGTGTTTTGTGGTCGGCGATGTGTCGGGCAACGGAGTTCCTGCCGCGCTCTTTATGGCGATGACCAAGATCATGGTCAAGACCAGGGCCATGTCCGATCCCTCGCCCGCCAGTATCGTGACCCATGTGAATGATGCGCTCAGCGCAGATAACGATTCCTGCATGTTTGTGACGCTGTACCTGGGCATCTTGAATCTTCGCGATGGGACGCTTCTCGCGACGAATGCGGGGCACAATCCTCCGCTGCTGAAGAAGCAAGATGGACAGTTCGAATGGCTGACGGCCCAAGATGGACCTATGGTCGGCCCCATGCCGGGCATCGCGTTCAAGGAAAGCACGATCCAATTGGGTCCAGGCGATGAACTCTTCTTGTACACCGATGGAGTCACTGAGGCCGATAATAGGCGGCGGGAACTGTTCGGCAACAGCCGGTTGAAATCGATCCTTACCAAGTCTCAAGCCGCCTCCGTCGTCGATCGCCTCAGCGAGGTCATGAATGCGGTGAGGGGTTTTGCCGGAGAGGCCCCTCAGGCTGACGATATCACCATGTTGGGACTTCGGTATCACGGTATCCCTCCGTCCGACGCTGCGGTCAAAATCTTTCACCAAACGATGCCCAACCAGTTGATGGCGATCCCTGACTTACAGATTGCGTTTGAGCAGTATGTTGCTCAATGGGCAGAGGCTAAGCCGCTCATCCCCACTCTCAATATGGCGCTGGATGACCTGCTGAACAACGTCGTGCAGTATGCATTCCCTAATGATCCGACGGAGCATCACATAGAAGTAGAAGGCGAAGTGCATGATGTGTGTGTCGTTCTGACTATTCGGGATGATGGTATTCCCTTTAACCCGCTATCCGTCGCTCCCCCGGATCTGTCGGTGTTGTTGCATGAGCGTGAAATCGGTGGCTTGGGGATTCATCTGGTCCGGGCCATGTTTGACGAAGTGACGTACCATCGCAATGTGGGACGTAATGTTCTCACGGTAAAAAGAAGCTGCTGTCCGGGGCGACCTGCCCCAAGCAGCCGTACCGATATGCAAGGAATCAGCGCACTCGAAGTCGGGAGACTTCCGCAAGAATCACCGGAAGACGCTCGGAAGGGTGGAAGGGGTGTCGAAACACGTCACAGTGGGACCGTACTGATTGTCACCCCACGGGACCGCTTCGATTCGAACAGCGCGCCGGAGGTGGAGCGTGTTCTGACCGACCACATCGGGCAAGGCGAACGGCAGATTGTGCTTGACCTCTCACAGATTTCGTACATTTCCTCGATTGGGCTGCGGGTGATTCTAAAAGCTGTGGTCGCGATGATGCAAACGGGCGGAAGGGTGGTACTCGCTGGAGGGAGCGACCATGTCAGGACGGTACTCCAACTGAGCGGAGCGCTGATGACGAGCCTTCACGCCTCCACGATGGATGAAGCTCTATCGAAAGTCCAAGAGCGGGGCTAGAGTTCCGTTTCATCCTTGGACGGGCTCTTATTCACGCAGAAATCCAGCTATTCACGCCGGCGATGTTGGCAGGATGGAAGCGTGCCCCCGTATTTGCTATGATTGGTCCTGCTCGGGGCGTGCGCGATAAATTTTGGCGTGCGCCAAACAGATCAGAGCTAGTGCAATCTTCACCGGAAAAGGAGCATACCAAAATGAACCAGGGAACCCGACACACATTGACCGTGACCTCGCGTGAGAACGCTGGCATCACCTTTGTCAACATGCAGGGAAGCCTTGCCGCTACCACAGCCGAGCACGGGAACCAGGAAATGCAAAAGATTATCGACGGGGGCGCCAAGAAAGTTGTCGTCAACCTGGCTGATGTCGACTATATCAGCAGTGGTGGCATCCGGGTCCTTATTCTGGCGTGCAAGCATCTCAATAATGTGCAGGGTGAGATGAAGATTGCCGCCGCGAAAGGGATGGTGAAAGAAGCCCTCGAAGCCAGCGGATTTAATCTGCTGAACCGCGTGTATGGAGAAAGTGTTCAATTGTGCAACACGGAAGAGGAGGCTGTAGCGGCTTTTAAGGCCTAGAGAACCAGCTGTGCGATTCATCTAACGTAGCCACAATCATTTCGACACCTCGCCCTAAAGCATCAGGTCGGCACTTGGTCAGTGGCCCGAGTGCTTCTTCCTTTCCTCCGTCCTCGTTCCCATGATTCTGTTTTCCTACATGAGACTGTAATCCGACGCCCCTCCCTGGACGATCCAATGGGTTCGTCTGCTATGCCAACCGCATGACGGATATTGCGTCTGACCTTCTCCAGACTACATCTGCCCAGAAATAGAGGGGCCATCCGTTTCATTTATTTGTACGATTCCATGCAGGGATACCGGTGGCAAAGGTTTATCTGAGTATTATGAAGAAGTTTTCATCTTGTCCTAATCATCTCTTCATGTTGCAGGATTATATAGAGAACTCAGGATGAGATCAGACTCTAGGCGCCTGTGGTGCCATGCACATGATGCTCAGGACGATGGTTCGGCACATAGCACAAGGAGGAACCCGCTATGAAGGAAGTCACGAAAGGACTGGCCATATCCACATCCGTCATCCCTGCTCCAGCGAGAGGAGGACCACAGCGGTTATCTCGGGAGCATCTGCTGGAGTTGGTTACCAGATTGTTCATCTTCAAAGCCGAGCGCTGGAAACGACGCGCGCTGTTCTATGAGCAGCATCGGGACTACTTCCCTCGCTTGTCGTCCAGTCGATTCGTGGATCGATGCCGTCAGCTGGAAGCAGCCTATCGCGCGCTCGCACAAGTGATGTTCCTTCTGCCGACACAAGACCAGCTCGTATCGGTCCGTGCCCTGGCTTCGAGAAGAATCTGAGAACAGGTGCTGCGGTCTGATGCCCCGGTCGCATAGGTTCTGAGCGATATCGGCTTCTGGTCGACCATGGGTTGACCGGGGTAGAATATCCTGTCCGCCCATAATTCTGGAGCGATACCGTCTCAAGCCGCCAATCCTATCCGGTGGGGCGACACATCTTTTTCTTCGTTACGCTCGTTCTCAGCCGATTTTCGCCATCTCCAGGGCAGCGACATGGCTGGATTGGCCGCAACACTCCCTTGCGCTGTCCCACCATGTCAACGTAACATCAGCTCCCTATGAATTGAATTGGCATATCGCTCTCATGATGCCCGTGTGTCCATTCACGACGGAAAGGCAGTAGTATCACCCATGAAACCTAGCCAGCGATCTGAGTCCACTACACCGACTGCGACAGGCTTTTCGCCGGGGTTCGCTTCATTAGGCCTGGAGGCGTCACTCCTCACGACATTGGAAGCCCTCGGCTACGAGGAGCCAACTCCGATCCAACGCGAGGCTGTTCCGCCGCTGTTAGCCGGACGAGATCTTCTCGGGCAAGCTGCCACTGGAACGGGGAAGACGGCAGCCTTTGCCTTGCCGATGCTCCAGCGCATCGGTCATGGCTCAAAACACGCCCGTCGGCACTGGTACTTGTACCGACGCGAGAATTGGCAATCCAAGTCGGAGAGGCGGTGCAGCGCTATGGCAAAGAGTTACGACTCAGCGTGCTGGCGGTCTATGGAGGACAGGCGATAGGTCCGCAACTCTACGCACTCAAGCGCGGTGTGGATATCGTCGTGGCAACTCCCGGCAGGGCCCTTGATCACATTCGTCGGGGGGTACTCAAGCTAGAGCATGTGCAGATCGTCGTGCTGGATGAAGCGGACGAAATGCTCGATATGGGATCGCAGACGATCTGGATGCCATTTTACAACAAACGCCCAAGACGAAACAGACCGCCTTGTTCTCTGCGACGATGCCTTCAAGGATTCGGTCGATCGCCCACCGCCATCTCCACAATCCAGTCGAGATAACGATCGCCAAGGAACCGGTCAAGGCCGGCACTGCCCCGCGTGTCAAGCAGACAGCCTACGTCGTGGCCAGGCCCCATCGAGCGGCCGCATTGGCTCGTGTGATCGACGTGGCCGGCGCGAAGTCGGCGCTGGTGTTTTGTCGCACGAGGCTGGAGGTCGATGAGGTCACGGCGATGCTCATAGCCCGTGGATGTCGGGCCGAAGCCATCCACGGTGGCATGAGCCAGGGGCAGCGTGACCGTGTGATGCAGTCGTTCAAGACTGGGCAAACGGAGTTACTGATTGCGACTGATGTAGCCGCGCGCGGGTTGGATATTCCACAGGTGTCCCATGTGATCAACTACGATCTGCCCTCTTCGGCTGAGGTCTATGTCCATCGGATTGGCCGGACCGGTCGAGCTGGTCGTGAGGGTGCGGCGATCACAATCCTCGATCCCCGTGAACAACGTCTCTTACGGAGTATCGAGCAACACACAAAGGCTCAGGTCATCGTCGTGCCGGTGCCCAGCGTGGCCGATCTTCGCGCCAAACAGTTGGAGCGTATACAGGCGGCCATGGTCGAGGTCTTGCAAGATGGAAAACTCGAAGGGTTTGCACCACTCGTTGATCGACTAGCCACCTCCCATTCATCGGCTGATGTGGCTGCAGCTGCCATTAAGCTGCTCGTTCGGGCTCAGGGTGGGGAGCGTCCAGAACAAGAGATTCCTGGAATGCCTGCTCGGCAGCCAGAATTTGGAAGGCCGGTCCGTCAAGCTGGTCGCTACGATGACCGGTCCCGCACGCTATCCTCCCGACCGGATCGTCGGCCGACAGGGCCACCACGTCATGGACAGCGACAGGCCGGCATGGCACGGGTGTACATTGGAGCTGGACGCGAGGTGGGGATCAGGCCGGGCGATCTTGTGGGTGCCATCGCCAACGAGGCAAAGATCCGCTCCAACATCATTGGTACTATTGAAATTGAAGATCGGTTTTCCATTGTCGATGTTCCCGAATCCATGGCCGCCGGCATTATTGAAACCCTCAGTCGTGTCCGCATTAAAGGCCGGAAGGTACCGGTCCGATTATTTCGGGAATAGTAAGGCGGAAGAGTTTGTATCTGAGGCGCATAGTTTTCTTTCCCGCTGAGCCTCTCTACAATAGTTGACTATGACGCCAATGCCTCGAATCGTTATTATCGGTGCCGGACTGGCGGGGCTGGCTTGTGCGCGTCGCCTGACTGAAGCAGGTGTCGCCTGCATCATGCTTGAAAGTTCAGATGGTGTCGGCGGGCGCGCCAGGACGGACACTCTGGAGGGATTCCAACTCGACCGCGGATTTCAGGTCTTTCTCACCGGCTACCCGGAAGCACGCAGAACATTGGATTATGCGGCCCTTGATCTGAAACCCTTTCATCCCGGGGCGATTATTCGCTACAGCGGGCGCTTTCACCGTCTCAGCGATCCGTTGAGATGTCCACAAGATCTCCTGTCGACCTTGTTCAATCCCATCGGCTCGTTCACCGACAAGTATTTGATGTTTCGACTGCGCCAGAGCGCCTTGCACCATCGGCTTTGCTCTGTGGCCGGTGGATCGGCCCGACCGACGAGCGAACGTCTGAGGTCCTATGGGTTTTCAGAGGCGATGCTCACGCGCTTTTTCAGCCGTTTCTCAGCGGTGTCTTTTTGGAAACCGCGCTGGCCAACCCCATGCTGGGTGTTTGAACATGTCTGGGCCGCATTCTCACGAGGGGTGACTGCGCTGCCGCGAAAAGGCATGGGAGCAATCGCACAGCAGCTTGCCTCGGCGTTACCGCCAGGAACGATCCGCCTGAACCAGCGAGTGCGGCAGATCGACAGAGCCAACCTATTGCTGGAGTCCGGTGAAACACTCTCGGGAGATGTGTTTGTGATTGCGACAGATGACGAGACCGCGTCTCAGTTACGTGGTGAGGGTGTGCCGGGCAGGGAGGCGCGCGTCTCGACCACGGTCTATTTTGATGCGCCGGCTCCACCGCAACACGGACCCTGGTTGATGTTAAATGGAGAGGGTAGTGGGTTGGTTAATACGGTCTGCGTGTTGAGCGAGGCTGCCCCTTCGTACGCGCCGCATGGGCGCGCCCTCATCTCCACAGCGGTGACGGATTATTCGGAGCGCGACGATAATCTTCCAGACGCTGTGCGTGAATTCTTACGATCGTGGTTCGGGCCACAGGTGGATGAGTGGCGTCATCTGCGGACCGATCGAATCCGCCGTGCACTGCCTCCAGTCGACCTGCTTCCATCCTCTGAAAATGAGACGCCTTCTCGTGTGGCCCATGGGCTGTATCTCTGTGGTGATTATCGGGAGAGCGGCACTCTTGATGGCGCATTGGTATCAGGGCGCAAGGCGGCAGAAACTGTTCTAGCAGATCATGCCATGGTTTGAAATCTGGTACGGTTGTGCAAGACCCTGACATCATGAGCATTCAAATTCATCTTTGCCGAATAGCCACGACCGACAATCTCTCGCCATTCTATTCCATTTCCTGGGCCTTCACCGCTTGCCCCTCCCGATGAAGGACGACCAGCCTGTCGTCCCGGCCACAGTCAGACTCCCCGAGATTACCGTCAAGGCAGTGGTGCTGTCGGTGATTCTTGCCGCCGTCCTGGCTACAGCCAATGCCTACCTGGGATTGTTTGCAGGGATGACGGTGTCCGCCTCCATTCCGGCAGCCGTGGCGTCCATGGCGATTTTGCGTCTGTTCCGCAACTCCAATATTCTCGAGAATAACATCGTGCAAACCGCCGCATCCTCTGGCGAGGCTCTGGCTGCAGGTGTCATTTTTACGATTCCTGCGCTCCTCCTGGTCGGCTATTGGTCTGACTTCGACTACTGGGAGACGGTTCTCATTGCGACGGTCGGAGGGGTACTCGGTGTGCTCTTTACTATTCCATTACGGCGCGCGCTTATTATCACGGCGCGTTTGCGTTTTCCCGAAGGGGTGGCGACGGCGGAAGTGTTGAAGGTGCCGCGGCAGATCAAAATCCTGCTCGCCTTCGAGATTCGACGGCGGCATCTCGATCATTGTTGTCTTCAGCTGTGCTGGGTGCATCGGTGAAACTTGGCGAGAGCGGCCTGCTGATTGTGGGCGGATTCGTTGGAAGCTGCAGCACAAGTTGGCAAGACCGTGTTCTATGGTGGTCTGAATCTTTCACCGGCGTTGCTCGCGGTGGGTTTTATCTTGGGGCTGCGAACCGCCATGGTAGTCTTTCTCGGCGGTGTCATCGGCTGGATGCTCTTGCTGCCAACGTATGGGCTCATCTATGGATTGCCGCCCGATCGGACAGGACTGGCGGCCGCCTTGTCGATCTGGAGCGAGCAGATTCGGTATGTCGGAATCGGGGCTATGTTGAGTCGGGGGCT
>JAAUPT010000060.1 GCA_012032965.1 Nitrospira sp. | reverse complement strand
CATGTGGACAAGCGCCCACCGGTGACAAGCGGGGCATTTCTTCATGTGAAGGGGCCGGAAATTCTGAATATGTGGCTCGGAGAATCGGAACGGATGGTCCGGGACCTCTTTGAGCAGGCGCGTGCGAGGCGGAAAGATGGCGCCTTGCCGTTTATCTTCATCGACGAAGCGGAGTCGATTCTGGGGACGCGACGGGCCATGCGGTCCTTCAATATCTCGAACACGCTCGTGCCGATGTTTTGTAGTGAAATGGACGGCATCGAGTCGTTGCGAGATGTGGTCATTATCCTGGCCTCCAACAGGCCCGACTTGATCGATCCGGCCGTGCTGCGGCCTGGCCGCATTGATCGCAAGATCAAAGTCAGTCGTCCGAATAAGGAGGCAGCGACTGAGATTCTCCGGGTGTATCTGACCGAGAAACTTCCACTTGATCCAGCCTTAGTCATAGGGCACGGTGGTGAGAAGGCTCAGGCGGTTGCGTCGCTTGCTCAAGACATCATTGAGTCAATCTTTCGTCGAACGGACGACAACCGGCTTCTATCGATCAGGTTGAGGAATGGGCAGAGCAAGGTGCTCTACCGGGCCGATCTCCTGAGCGGAGCAATCTTGGCCTCGATTGTTCAGCGTGCCAAGGAAAAGGCGATCGAGCGCACTATTCTTCAGGCGGGAGAGCCCGCTGGGTTGGTGGCTAGGGACCTACTGGATGCTGTTTCAGAGGAATTCCGAGAGGGCGAGATGTTGCCTCCCGATGATGCGGCGGAGGAGTGGCTGAAGCTGCTGGACCATCACCCCGAACAGGTGGTGGGCATATCCTCATTCCGACGGGGCCGCCAGCTGGAAGAACGGCTTGTGAGTCAAATCATCTAGCCCTTACGCCATCAGATCATTCCTACAATGGAGACTGTGTCACTGGGAAAGTAGCCTATGCGTCTCTTCGGCATCGAAACTGAGTACGGCATTACAAGGGATGATGTGGCGGAGATGGATCCGGTCGTCGAATCCATGGATTGGTGCGCGCACACTTGGCCGCTTTCATTCGAACGGCGCTGGGATTACGCCAGCGAGGATCCGCATGAAGATGCTCGGGGCTTTCGCGTTTCCGGATTGCAGCAGGATCGCGAAGAAGATGAGTTCGCGAAAGTCGATGCCCATCGCCCCTTTTCGTTCCATGAAATGAAAAGCGACCTCGTGTTGCCGAACGGGGCCCGATTCTACAATGACCACACGCATCCTGAATATTCGACGCCCGAATGTCGAATGATTGCAGATCTGTTGGCGCAGGATCGTGCGGGGGAACGCATCGTTCTCCGAGCTGCGCAGCGACGCAACCGGACGCTCGGCGGCACGCACGTCCGGCTCTACAAAAACAATACGGATTTCCACGGCCACAGTTACGGATGCCACGACAACTATCTCGTCCCACGGGCCATTCCATTTTCAACCCTTGTTGCAGGCCTGGTGCCATTTTTGGTGAGCCGACAGCTCATCGCCGGCGCTGGGAAAGTCGGCACTGAAGCACAGGAGTCGGGACATGTTCCAGGGCGATACCAGCTCTCACAGCGCGCCGACTTTATGGAAGCGGAGTTGGGCGTCGATACGATGCACAACCGACCGATCCTCAACACCAGGGATGAGCCCCATGCGGATCGTGCAAAGTATCGCCGGCTCCATCTTATCATTGGCGATGCCAACATGTGCGAGTATGCCACGGCGCTCAAAGTCGGGACGACTCAGCTGGTTCTCGATCTGATCGAGCGAGGTGCTGCGCCTGATGTCGAACTGGAGCAGCCGGTGGTCGCCGTGAAACAGTTGTCGCGCGATCCGGACCTGAAAGCCGTGGCTAGGCTGAAGAACGGATGGACGCTTTCTGCGTTGGAGATCCAAGAACGTTATTACGAGGCGGCAAGTCAGAGGCTGTCGGGCTCCGATGAGGAGTCGGATTGGCTATTGAAGGAATGGGGTGAGACCTTGCGCCTGCTGGCGCATGACCGTCTGCGGTTAGTCGGGAAGTTGGATTGGGTCACCAAACAGTGGTTGATCGAGACGTTCATGCAGGAAGAGCATCTCGGCTGGGACGATCCCTGGTTGGCCAGTTTGGACTTGGAGTATCACAATGTGAATCCTGAGCAGGGGCTCTATCTGGGGCTGGAGGCGGATGGAAAAGCATGGCGGATGACAACAGACCAGATGATTGAAGAAGCGATCCAGAATGGTCCCAGCGATACACGTGGCGGACTGCGTGGACTCTGTGTACAACGATTTCCCGACCAGATTAAGTTGATCCAGTGGGAGCGGGTCAAGTTTGTGGGTGGGCTTCGTTCCCGTGCTCTTGAGATGGGAGATCTTTTCGATCCCCATGACGTGCGGCGATGTGCGAGTATCTTCCAACAGGCCTCATCGCCGGCAGATGCGCTTAGAGCGTGGAACCATAGAAAGGAATCGAGGCAATGAGACACAGCACGATACCGGAGCGACGCGAAAGACCAGTCGATCCCATGCCGAAGTCGCCCCATCCACTGGAGGAAGGGGGCGGGCCTCGCCGTCCGGAAACGGGATCGCCGGATAAGGATAGTCTTATGAAGCGGATGCGCAAAGTTGATCCGAAACAGGCAGAGCGGTACCGACAGCGGACCGGAGAATAGACGTTGTTCGTCAAAGCAGAAGCAATGGTTTGGGGAATTGGCTCGTCGTTCGTTTGCCCCATGACAAATAACGATTTGCGGAGATGATTATGGGCTTGCAGGGCGATTTCTATCAGGTATTGAAGGAACAAGGATATGCGTTTGGAATAGGGGGACAGGCTAAGGTCGAGCAGGACCTGATCACGGCCACAACCATTCTTGCGTTCAAGTACCGAGATGGTGTGCTCGTTGCGGGCGATCGTCGCGCAACAGCCGGCAATATGGTGATGTACGACCGTACCGATAAGGTGCTGGAAATTGATCGGCATAGTGTGATGGCGATCGCCGGGGTGCCGGCCACTGCCTATGAGATGGCTCGCATTCTCGAACATTCCTTCAAGTACTATCGGCGGACGCAGCTTCAGGAACTCAGCTTTGAGGGCAAGCTCAGAGCGTTATCCACGTTGCTAAAGCAAAACGTGCCGGCGGCGCTCGCGGGCACCGGGGCTGTCGCACCGATCTTTGCCGGCTACGATACCGAACAAGAAACCGCTAAGATCTATTTCTATGACATTCTGGGCGCTGAGTTCGAAGGGGTGGAGTATGCGGTCTCCGGGTCCGGCTCACCGACCATTCGGGGGATTCTTCACTATTTGAATACGTGGGGTGAGCAGCCCTTGAGCACGATGCCGGAGGAACAAGCAGCCATTCAGGCGTTGCGGTTGTTGACGAGCGCCGCGGAATTCGACAGTGCGACCGGTGGAGTCAACCGGGATGCCAATCTCTATCCAGTCATCAAGTTCATCGCGGTTGGTGGCGTGAGGACGATGGCAGATCCCCAACTCCGATCGCTTTTCGAATCAGACGTTTCTCGAAGCGTGTAAGGGGCAGACCAATGTATGAAGAGCCGTATAGGTGGGTCGAAGCAGTTGGAAATCGCCGACAGTATCTCGACGATCAGTTCAAGCAGGGAAGTCCTGTTGTCGGAGTTACGTACGAAAGCGGCATTCTGCTCATGACTATGAGCAAGGGGACGCCCAAGGTGTATGAGATTTACGACCGTCTTGCTTTGGGGGGGATGGGACATCCGGCTGATTTAGAAAAACTACGTTTCAGCCTGCTTGAAATGGCCCATGTCGAAGGGTTCAATCGTTCCCCATCCGACGTCACGGGTAGTCGCTTGATCAAGTACGGTGTTGCACCGGTGATCAAACAGGCGTTTGAAGAAGTGTTCAAAGCTCCCTTCATCGTGAAGATCTTGCTGGCCGAGTTAGGTCAGAAATCTGGGAGAGACAGCCTGCTGACCATCAACTATGATGGAACGTTTGAAGAGAAGGGGTCTTACGCCGTTCTGGGGGCCTCGTCGGCAGTCGAACAAGAGATGGTTGCCTATCTGCGTCTACAGTCGATGGTCTCGCTTGAGCAGGCCATCGATACAGCGGTTTGTGCTTGGGCTGTCGGCAATCGTGCTCAATACCGGGCGCTTGAGGAAGCCGGAGAACATCGAGAAGGAAACACCGATCCCGATCAGCCTTCGACCGACAGTGATGCACTCTATGCCCATCTGCAGGAGTGCCTGGCAGAAAAAGTGATCGAATGTGCCGTACTCGATCGCTGTCAGCAAGGCCCCTCCAAGTATCGAGCGATCGGGACCGATGAGTTGAGAAGATTGCTTCCCAAAGTCATGAGCACATCCTCCACGTAACACGATGTTGAACCGTATCTTTGGCTTAGAGACTGAATACGGACTCTTAATTCACGAAGATCGACCTGACCATTCTCCGACTTGGTTTGCCCACAAGATTCGTGATCATTTGTTCCATGTCCAACGGCGGGGAGTGCTCGACCTTCACCATCGTGGGCACGATGAGCCCCCTGGTAACGGCGGTTTCTTGACCAACGCAGGACGGATCTACCTGGACATGGGGCATTTAGAGTATGCCTCCCCGGAATGTCATTCTCTCACCGATGTCGTTGCGTCGGACCGTGCCGGGGACCTCTTATTACAGCGGGCTATTGATGAGCTGGGCTTCTCGGATCGCGTGTCCTTGATCAAGAACAACATCGATCATGAGACAGATGCGACATTCGGCTCACATGAAAATTTCCTCGTTTCGCGGCGATTCCCATTTTCGAGGCATGGCATGGCCCCGCTCATTACATTTCTGGTGACGAGGCAGATTTTTACCGGCTCTGGGCGTGTAGGTTCGGCTAGTCTACAGGATGCTTGGATTCAGATGGACCGGCTGCTTGTTCCGCCTTCAACGTTCGGTGTTCGTCATGGCAAGGACCTGCCGTTTCAAATTTCCCAACGCGCCGACTATATCGTGAATGATTTCTTCGAATGGGTGCAGCACAATCGGGCGATTGTAAACACGAGAGACGAGCCATTGGCCGATCCTAATCAATATCGTCGGATCCATTTGTTGTTGGGTGATTCCAATATGGCTGAATATGCGACCGCGCTGAAGCTGGGGACGACCGGTCTGGTGCTGCAGCTTATTGAGGAAGGGCATGCCCCTCAGGACTTGGAGATCGATGAACCGGTGGAAGCCCTTCAAGAAATTTCGCAAGATCAAGAACGCCGTTGGTCAGTCCAGCTGCAGTCTCGTAAGACTATGTCGGCGCTTGATATTCAAGAACGGTTTCTTGACTGTGCCCTGCAGCATTGCAAAGGCCAGGATGAAGAAACCGATTGGGTCCTTGCTCAATGGGCATCGGTGCTCCAAGATCTGCGCGGGGATTATCAGAAACTCATCGGGCGTGTCGACTGGGCTTCAAAACTCTGGTTGCTCGAATGCTTCAGAGAATCGGAACATCTGGACTGGGGCGATCCCATGTTGAAGAGTTTGGATTTGGAGTATCACAACCTGAATCACACAAAAGGACTCTACTATGGGCTATTGGAAGAAGGTCGAGTCCCTCGATTGACAGCGGATGCTCTGATCCGGATCGCGATGGAGGAGGCCCCCAAGAACACACGTGCCTATGGCCGCAGTGCGCTCGTCAAACATCTCTTAAGCGGTTGGGCTCCTATAGATGCGGGTCAACCTACAAACTCGGGTGGATTGTTTCCTCCCTATGTCATCAATTGGTCGATCTTTCAAGTGCGGGGTCGTCCCCCGTTTCCCATGCCCGACCCGTTTAGGACGTATCTTGAGGAGGTGCGGACACACCTCGAGAGTGTCATCGCCTAGGCCGCTTAATTGCGGTATCAACAGATTGTTTTTCTATTGGAATTCCCTCCCCTCTCAAGAAATCCAGGATTCGGTTTTCAGCCCAGTACGGGTCTTCCCCATTGCGGCCAACGTGGAAGAAACCGCAATGTCCTCCATAACGAGGCGCCACCACGGAAATTTGCGGATGTTGCCGAAATGCCGGCGTCGTAAACATTGAGTATGGGATAAATGGGTCGTCTTGTGCCGTAATGATGAGGGTAGGAACTGCAATGGTATCAAGCACATGGCGCGCTCCCGCCCGGTCATAATAGTCAGCGCCGTCTCGGTAACCGCCGTCTCTAGCGGTATAGCGATCGTCGAATTCGCTGATTGTGGTAACCCGATCCAACTTCGAAATATCCCACTTCCCTGGAAACAGAGCGGCTTTTCGACGCAATCGAGATTTCAATCTGGTGATAAAATGGCGGTGATAGAACCAATTCCGAGGCTTCTCCAGTGCTTGGGCGCAGACCGTTGGGTTGATATTCGGACAGACGGCGGCTGCTCCTGCAAGAGCTGGCTGAGTCTGCCCAAGCTCGCCAGCGGCCTTGAGCACCAGGTTGCCACCCATTGAATAGCCCACCAGCCAAATCCGGCCGAGCCCATCACGGTTGACCAATTCGTTGACGATAGCGCGATAGTCTCCGCTCAATCCGCTGTTATAAAGAGTTGGGGAGAGGTGTTCGGTTCCGCCGCATGTGCGCTGATTCATACGAATAATGTTGAAGCCAACCTGATAGGCCTTGGCCGCAATGCCCCGCATATAACGAGATTCGCTGCAGCCCTCAAGGCCATGAACTAAAATAACCGTAGGAGACGATTTACGGTCAATTTGCCAATGACAGTAACCTTTTAGCTGCGTATGCGGTTCTACGGCGAAAAGCCGTTCTTCCTGTGGCAACCCTAGTAGCGACGTATCCCGTGGCCAGTACCGGGGCATGAGGGTCATGAGATGGGCATTCTGTAGAGGAAGTGGTGGCTGAAAAGAGGAGGCAAGTTTTATTCATGGAAGGGTCGATCATCGCATTCAGTATGGTAGTCCGTGGGTCTTGATTGGAACCCATTTGAGTCGGCTTGCTTCAAGCACGAGCGGTACTCCCTAGAAGATACCGATAATGGAGTCATCTTACCATTTCAATGGAGGAATCATGCTGACGGCCATCGGTGACGTGATGAGGCGCTGTTATTAGAAAGGGTGGATAACAACGAGAGACGGGAACATTGGTATGAACAGGTGAGACGGGAGGTATCTGTACATTACTCCATCCGGCTGGCCGAAGACGATAGCGCATGCGGAGGATGTCGTTCGATTGGAGATCATCACTGATCCAACGACCGGCTTTCGAATGCCAAAAGTCAACGGGCTGCAAAACCCGTCAGGTGAACTGTGGATGCATTGGAATTTACAGCGGGATTCGAAACAGACACGAATCGTGGTGCATGTCCATGTCACACATGTGGTCTCGCGATCCATGCAGGCATAGACTTACAGGCCATCAGTGTCCGATTTCCTGAAATCTCACTTTACACGTGACTAGGACGTTCTGTTCCCCCTTCCCGGCATTGTCCCGAGAATTACCTGATGTCACAGCCGAGGGTCTGAACGTACGGAAGGATGAGACGCTTGAATTTGATATCGTCGGCCAATCCACTTGCAGGGCATGTGCGGTTGCAATGGACCCTTGGGCAGCTTACGAGTATATTGAGCGACAAGATCATATCTGTGAGATCGTATTGAAAAGTGGTGTTGGGGTGCGAGGAGTAGTTCGTCAGACTGTTTCTGCCTGAAAGGGAAAGGCTTTGGCGGTGATGGGGGATCGGAGGCTTGGCGATTAGTCTTAGATAACCTGGCTCCCCGGGCAGGACTCGAACCTGCGACCAGCCGGTTAACAGCCGGCTGCTCTACCAACTGAGCTACCGGGGAACAGAGGTGTACATAGAAGCAAAGAAGCAAAAGTCATTTTAGCAAAACTTCTCTTCGAATAGGGAAGTTTTTAAATGTCGAAATCGTCTGTTTCGTCTTCGTCGGACGATGCATCTGTATTACCTTTAGCCATTGCGGCGTAATGTTTGGCCCAGGTAAGATACAGATTACCACTGTCCCGCATCGTGTCAGCCGCTTTGACAAGTTTCTCCACAAGCTCCGGGTCCTTGCCCGTTACTTGGAGGATTGCCGCCTGCCGTTCGATGGCGATTGGGTACTGGTTAATCAAGCCGGTAATATCTCCCAATAGTTCGTCCAGAGTGTTATCTTCACT
>JAAUPT010000059.1 GCA_012032965.1 Nitrospira sp. | reverse complement strand
TGGGATTGTCTTGATCGGATAACCATAGACAAGGTGGTAGCAGTTATCGATCAGGCCATAAAGGCTTCTTCACTCACCATTCTCCATATCTAGGCAGGTGTGCTAACGAACTACGATTTTAGCCGTATCGGTTTAGCGCTTGACTCCCTCACCCATCTGTGTTCATATTCTGAACGTTGAGGGTAAATCCCTAACCATATGAATCTTCAAGGCCAACGAGACCTTCTGTTACTGACAGAAGTCGAGCGAAACGGGGCGGTCACCCAACGATCACTCGCGACAAAACTTGGAGTTGCGCTAGGTCTGACCAATCTCTATCTCAAGCGACTTGCCCGAAAAGGATATATCAAAATCACCACCATCCCTTCACAGCGGGTTCGATATTTGCTGACTCCGCAAGGGTTTGCCGAAAAATCACGGCTCACGTATCTCTACATGCAGTACTCTCTCTCTCACTATCGGGACATGCGGGCGCGGCTTAGGAAAACGCTTTCTCTGGCGACACAAACCGGGATGAAACGAGTGGTGATTTATGGAACTGGTGAGTTAGCGGAGATGGCGTATCTCTCTCTTCGCGAAATGCACTTGACGTTAGTCGGGTTTGTCACTGATGGTCAACAGGAGTCGTTTTTATCCTATCCAGTGTGGCAGCCAGAGGTCTTGGCCAAGTGGGAGTTCGATGCGGTGCTGTTGGCGGATATCGAACAGACCCTGCGGCATCGAGAAGTGCTGGGGCGTCAGCACGTTCCTGATGCGAAAGTGCTCGTGCTAGGTCCGTCGATCTAAGTGCGCGAAAGATAGTGGTGCTTTTTGTTTTCTGTAAGCGAGAGGGCGAAGCTGTGTCCGGAGACAGTGGCTATCAGAAGAGCGAAATGAACCAAACGGCCGGTCTTTACTGGTACGCCCTGCGTACGAAATCCCGTCATGAAAAACTGGTGCGAGATCAACTCGACAAGCAGGGAATTGAGCCGTTGCTCCCGACGGTCAAGCGGTTGAGTCAATGGAAGGATCGAAAGAAGGAAATCGAGATCCCGTTGTTTTCCGGTTATTGTTTCGTTCGATTTTCTCAACAGGAAAAGGCGCCGGTACAGAAAGTCACGGGTGTCGTAGGAATCGTTGGGAGCGGAAGCCGACCTGAGCCAATCCCGGAACAAGAGATTGAAGCATTGCGTCGTCTCATGACCGGCGTTCTTCCTTATGATCCGCATCCGTACCTTCATGAAGGCATGCAGGTGGAAGTGGTACGTGGCCCTTGCAAGGGTTCAGGGAATTCTGCTGCGGAAGGAAAAGCGGCATCGCTTGGTATTGGGCGTGCGACTCATTCAACAAGCAGCCGCGGTCGAAATCGATGTGAATGATGTTGCCCCTGCGTAAACGACCGAAGAAACCTCGCTAGACAATCTGGGTCTTGAGGCAGTGAGCCCTCTCAATCTATTTCTTGTTAAGAAGGTATCGCCAACCTGCTGACACTCGAGAACGAATGATGTTTGCCCAGGTGGTATGAACACGGACGAGATTCGCTCGATGTACGGGAGCACTATCGCCGAAGGAATGCGAGTGCGCGTTGGAGTCGGGGTGGTTGTGCGCGGGGCTGGAGAAACTATTCTGTTAGAGAAGCGTCGCGATTGCGGATGGTGGGGATTGCCTGGAGGAAAGGTGGAGCCGGGTGAGTCGCTCATTGACGCGGCAGTACGAGAGGTGCGTGAAGAGACCGGCCTCACCGTGGAGATCACGCATCTGATCGGCGTGTATTCAGACCCTGATGGTCGTATCGTGACCTATCCGGACAATGGCGATGTCGTTCAACTGATCGACGTCGTCGTTGGTGCGCGGGTGTTGTCCGGACGAATCGTATGTAGTCACGAGAGTGAAGAGGTACGGTTTTTCTCTCCATCTCAATTGCCAGGACAGATTGTGCCTCCGGCGCGGCAACCCCTTGCCGACGCATGTGAAGGGCGATGCGGAGTTCTGCGATAGGATAGCCTGGTCATGACACCATTCCGTGACATCATCATTCTTGGTCTTGGACGAGCTCTCCAAGTCCTCGCTGGGCTTGTCACCATCAAAAACCGCGACGACGCTGTTGTCGCCCGGCGAAGTCGGAAGCATGAACCAGCTGATGAGCCTTGCCATCCTCGGAACCTCTGCCTTGTTGATGCCAATGACGGCTTATATCGGTCGTGGATGTCTGGAGTGGCTGGATGCTGGAATATTAAGTCAAAGGCTGGGCTCCTATCTGCTGATTATCCTTGCTGTTGCTCTGGCATGTGGTTCGATCGTATGGGCGATTCAGGCTCAGTTGATGGTAGTTTCAGGAATGGCTCCAGTTTGGGTCGCAGGATTAGTCGTACTCTATACGCTGGGTTTTGCGCTTCATACGATGGGGGCCTCAGGGCTAAATCTTATCGGCCATCGATTTCTCTATATCCTCTTCATGAACATCGCGGCGTGGGGAGGGCTGCTCTTAGCAATATGGTGGTCGAAACAGGAAGCAAGTCCTGAGCTATGGTTGCTTGGAATCTTTTTTGGATTTCTACTCTCATCCCTGTCCTATGCGCTTCTAGACCGGTATGCCAGAATGGCGGTTCCTGTTCGTTCTGAGGTGCCGAGTGTGCTCCCGTTCGATTGGCAGACGATATCTCTGTTTGTGGGGCCGCAGGCGATCGCATTCCTATTTTTCTGGATCCAGACGCAAAGTTATCGGTTTGTGCTTAGCTGGGTCGCCGATATTACGACTGTTGGGTTGTTTGCAGCCGGATATATGATCTGCTCAGTCCCCATGCAGACCTTCGAAAGTCTCTTCAACGAATTTTACAGCCCAACAATGTTTCGAGCCCTCAAAGGCCAAGACAAGGAAGGGATAGCGCGGGCATGGAATAACTATGCAGCGGCCTATATTCCTGCTGTCATTCTATTTGGTGCATTCTTGATCGGGAATGCCGCATTTCTGGTGAAGCTCATCTTAGGGGAGCAGTTTCAAGCGATTGCATCGATTCTTATCTGGCCTGCGTTAACGGAGACATTTCGAGCCATCTCCTCGACGCTTCACCAGCTTGGTTTGGCAAAAGTTGATATGACCGTCAACATTTTACCTTTCGTCATCGGTGCGTTCGTTGCGCCGATGCTCGTATACCTTCTCGCTCCCTCTGCGCCACTGTTGGGGACGGCGGTAGCGCTTCTAGCGGCTGCAGGGGCTGCATTTGCTGCGGTTGTTCCCATCAGTTGTCGCGCTTTGCCAGTTGTGTGGCCAGTTCGGCGAATCCTGTATGCGGCAGCATTGGCCATTCCATTGTGTCTCCTGGGACGTGCAATGGGTGTCGGATTTGGCGAATTATCTGAAAGCAAGGCCGTGATCGCGCTGGTCATCTCTGGGCTCGCCATGGTGCTTCTACAGTACGTCATGGCAAAAGAATGGCTCCGTCAGGGTCGCCCTGAGGTAAGTGGAATCTGTGAGGAAACCGGGGCTTGTTCCTAGTTAGAGTGCTCTTAGAGACGAACGTTTTCCGCCTGTGATGTTCGATTCTCTTCGAACCGAGGGCTATCCATACCCCTGGTTGTCCGTCTGATCATGCAGACTAAGATTAGTGAGGATCTTATCGATGTTGCGCAGCCAGTACTCTCGATTGTGACGCCCTCCCTCAACCATGGACGTTTTCTCAGACAGACCATCGAAAGTGTGGCGGCGCAAACCTTCCGAAGCTTTGAGCACATCGTTGTCGATGGAGGATCGACGGATGGGACCGTCGAGATTCTCAAAGCGTTCCCTCATCTCCGTTGGGTCTCTGAGCAGGATGATCATGTTGTTGAGGCCTATCAAAAAGCGTTGGCAATGGCGAGAGGACGGTACATCATTCAATGCTGCGTTTCTGACGGTTTTCTTGATCGGAATTGGTTCAAAAAATGCGTTGAGGTTCTAGAAAAAGATGACGAGGTCTCGCTGGTGTGGGGGTTTGCCCAGACCATGTCTGAGGACGGAGATCTGTTGAATGTTGCCTTTCAGGAGTTTTTTGCGGATCCACCGCCGCAGAAACAAGACTTTCTCGCCTTCTGGCTTGTGAGCGGATTCCCTCTTCCCGAAGGCAATTATTGTGTGCGGAGCGATATCCTGAGGGCGTGGTTCCCAGACAGGCAATCGAGCGATTGGTTTCGAACATGCCCGCATCTCGGCTTTATGTACCGATTCTTTTTGAAGGGGTACAGCCCATGGTTTGTCCCAGTGGTCGCAAATTTCGGTCGCATACATGATGATCAGCGGAGTCTTCGCTTGAGCCATGTGGAAAAGCCAGGGCAAATCGCCTACTTAAGGGCCGTGAAGGAGTACGGCAAGAGCGTCCTTAGCGGCAGTGCGGTTCATCGTTTTCGAAATGGGAAGTCCCAGGTGATTGGGCAGATCCGACCCAATGACCTGTCCGTATTGAGAAAAAAGATGTGGCGACATCGACTGCTCCGCTCCTCCCTGCTGCGACGCGATCTGTATACTCTGGTCGTGAAGCTGAAGGAACGAATGTTCAACTGAACTGACGGTTCGCGGCGGCCGTCGGTTCGAGTGGGTTTTCGTAATTGCAGTTGGGTCGCGTGCCTGGCATGATGCAGAGACAGTTCACATGAAACGTTCCCTAGCACAAATCGCGGAAAGGCTAGTGTAGTAATGGCAGTGTCACGCATGCCCTCGCGAAGGCTCGATGTCCTTTTCGTCAACGCCGATTCGTCGTTACAAGCGTATCAAGGATTGGCAAAGACCTATTCGGCAATTGAGCCTCCTACCTGGGCACTGTTGCTCGCACAGTCATGCCGAGCGAAGGACTTCGGCGTGGCGATTCTGGATTGTGATGCGGAGAAGTTGTCGTTATCCGAAGCCGTGAGTCGGATTCAGAGTGCGAATCCTCGCCTGGTCGTTTTTGTGGTGTACGGACAAAATCCCAATTCCGGGACCACTGGAATGATCGGGGCCAGTGCGCTTGCGAGCGAACTCAAGCAATATCATCCGGATCTCCCTGTCTGTTTCGTGGGCTCTCACACCAGCGCCTTGCCGATAGATGTCCTGCAGCTTCCGTTTGTCGATTTCGTGCTCCTGAATGAAGGTGTGTATGCGCTGCACAATCTTCTACGCACTGACCTTCATTCCGGGCTGGAGGCCGTGAAGGGGATTGGATATAAGGCAAGTGATTCTAGAGACAATCGTCGACCGACCTTGAATGAGCCGCAGGCAGTCGTGCCGCAAGATCGGATGGACATCGATATGCCTGGCTACGCGTGGGATCTCCTGCCATACCGTTCACGTCCGCTGGATTTGTATCGTGCGCATTTTTGGCACGCCGATTTCGATCATGAGAAGCGCACACCTTTTGCGGCGATCTACACGTCTCTGGGGTGCACATTTGCCTGTGATTTCTGCATGATCAACATTGTGAATCGAGTAGAGAATGGAAGCGGGATCGATGCCTCTTATTCACGGGGGATGCGGTTTTGGAGTTCGAAGTTGATCGCGGGCCAGATCGAAACACTTGCGAAGATGGGAGTGGAGACCATTCGCATCAGCGACGAAATGTTCTTCTTGAATCGGAAGTACTACGAGCCTCTCTTGAGGGACATCATTGAACGTGATCTGCGGTTACGGATGTGGGCCTACGCCAGAGTAGATACCGTACGCCACGAGTATATCGACCTATTCAGACGAGCCGGCATCAACTGGCTGGCGCTTGGGATCGAAGCCGGCAACCAAACGGTGCGGCAAGAGGTCTCGAAGGGATCTTTCCAAGAAGTTAATATTCGGGCAGTGTGTGACAAGGTTCGGGGCGAGGGCATGAACATCATCAGTAACTACATTTTTGGATTTCCTGATGATACGCTGGAGACGATGGGGGAAACGTTAGATTTGGCACTGGAACTGAATACCGAAATGGCCAATATGTATCCCTGTCAAGCCTTGCCGGGAAGTCCGATGTACCACATGGCCAAGCAACAGGGGTGGAAGTTGCCGGAGAGCTACAGCGGATACGCTTTCCTGTCGTATGATAGTCAGCCTCTTCCGACCAAGCATGTGACGGCAGCAGAGGTGCTGAGGTTTCGAGATGAGGCATGGCAAAAGTACTTTTCGAATCCTGCGTACCTGAAATTGGTTGAAGCACAGTTTGGAGAGAAAGAACGGGCAAACGTCGAAGCCATGGCTAAAGTTCGGTTGCGTCGGAGGTTACTTGGTGATTGACTCGATTCCCATGCCCATGAGCGAGGAGGCACCGCGGGGTCTTCTGGCATGATCATTACACGAACACCGTTCCGCATTTCATTTTCGGTGGTGGCACCGACTATCCGGCCTGGTACCAGGAGCATGGCGGAGTAGTGCTGGCGACCTCAATCGATAAGTATTGCCATATCAGCTGCCGGCACCTCCCACCATTTTTCGAACACAAGCACCGCATCGTCTATTCGATCATCGAGAATGTGCGTTCCGTTGAAGATATCAAACATCCTGCAGTCCGTGCCGTCCTTGCCTGGGCAGGGTGCGATGATCGGGGGCTCGAAATTCATCACGACGGCGATTTGCCGGCACGATCGGGCCTCGGCTCCAGTTCGTCGTTTACGGTTGGCTTGATTCATGCGTTAGCAGCCTTGCGGGGCAGATACATTTCAAAAGACGAGCTCGCTGTCCAAGCGATCAATATGGAGCAACACATCATTAAGGAGAATGTTGGGTCACAGGATCAGATCTCCGCTGCATTCGGAGGGTTCAATCGAATCGATTTCAAGAGGAACGATACCTTCCAGGTCTCGCCCATTATCCTGGCGAAGGACCGGCTATATGAGTTTCAATCGCATCTCATGCTGTGTTTTACGGGATTCTCACGAATTGCATCAGAGGTTGCCAAATCAAAGATCGACAACTTCAAGAGCCGGGAGACGGAGCTCCATCGCATGAAAGAGATGGTCGATGAAGCTATCATGATTCTTCAGAACCCTAGGATACCGATCGAGGAAGTCGGCAGGTTACTGCATCAGAGCTGGCTCTGTAAGCGCAGCCTTTCCGACAGGGTCTCAACGCCAGAAATTGACAATCTGTATGAGGAAGCGATGAGGGTCGGTGCAGTGGGAGGGAAGATTCTCGGAGCGGGCGGCGGTGGGTTTCTGCTGTTGTTCGTCAAACCCGAGCTCCAATCCAAAGTCCAGGAACGGTTGAAGCATCTGGTGCATGTGCCGTTTCGCTTCGAAAACTCGGGCAGTCGTGTCGTGCTATACCAACCTAATGGTCTCTCCTGAAATGATGATGCACCGAGATGCCATCATTTATGTTGCAGGCCATGCCGGTCTTATCGGCTCCGCGGTCGTTCGCCGATTGGAGCGGGATGGGTATCGCACTCTGATCACCAGACGGCGAAGTGAATTAGATCTGCAGGACGGGAGGCAGGTCTCAGAGTTCTTCGAAGCGATCCATCCGGAGTATGTGATTCTCGCTGCTGGTCGAGTCGGAGGAATTATTGAAAATCAGATGTTTCCCGCCGACTTTATGGATGAGAACGTCGCCATTCAGTTGAACGTGCTGAAGGCGGCACGAAAGGTCGGCGTACGAAGGTTGATTCTATTCGGCTCCTCCTGCATGTACCCCCGGGACTGTCCTCAGCCGATGGCCGAGGATGTGCTTCTGTTAGGCAAGCCTGAGCCGACGAGTCTGCCGTATGCGATTTCCAAACTCGTGGGGACGCACCTGTGTCTGGCATATAACAAACAAGACCGCGATACCCGCTTCATTCCGGTGATTCCAAATAGTGCCTATGGGCCGCACGACAATTTTGACCCGAAATCAGCCCATGTCTTGTCCGCGCTCATGGCACGCTTTCATGAGGCCAAGTTGACCTGCGCTGAATCGGTCGTCTTGTGGGGAAGTGGCTCGCCGAGACGGGAGTTCATCCATGCGGACGACATCGCTGATGCGTGTATGCAGCTCTTAAGGCAGGACGAACTGGCGGTCGAGTTTCCCATTAATATTGGGGTGGGGCAAGACATATCAATTCGAGAACTGGCGGAATTGATAGCTGGCGTCGTCGGCTATAGAGGGGAATTGAAATGGGATCTGACAAAGCCCGACGGTGCTCCTCGGAAACTGCTTGA
>JAAUPT010000058.1 GCA_012032965.1 Nitrospira sp. | reverse complement strand
CAGGCCGGGGGGTTCGTTCAATAGGATGCCCGCCAACCCGGCAGCGGGCACTGACCAGACTTCGACCGCGACTTTGGTGCCGGTCCCATCGGTGACACGCAGCATCGCGGGATGCTCGTCGTTGATCGTCCAGAGACGATAGGCAGGTTCAGTCTGGGTCTCTCGGACGAACGTCGCCTTGGCCGCCACCATGTTGTGGTTGAGTTGGAGGCCACGCATCAGTGTCCCGTTGACCGCGAGCAGCACGTCGCTCTGATTCACGAGGTGCTCCCTGTGTAGGCCTGCCGAAGCGATGCGATGAGACGATCAGCCGTCGTCACCCAGCCGACAATGCCGCCCTGTGATTGGATCATGCCGACTGTGGCTTGTTTGAATTCGGGGAAATAGCTTTCGGTCCCATCCTCGACCAGGAGACATTCAAAGCCTCGGTCGTTGGCTTCTCTCATGCTGGTTTGGACACAGACCTCGGTGGTGACTCCCGTAAATACCAGGTGGGTGATGCTGAGCTCCTTCAGGCGCTCCTGTAAATTGGTGGCGTAGAATGCCCCCTTGCCCGGTTTGTCAATGACGAGCTCCCCGGCTTCGGGACGCAATACTGGGACGATATCATTTCCCGGCTCTCCCAAGACGAGGATGCGCCCCATCGGACCGGGATCGCCGATGCGGAGCGTGGAATCTCCGCGCCGTTTCTTGGCGGGTGGACAATCCGAGAGATCTGGACGATGGCCCTCCCTCGTGTGAATCACCGGTAATCCCAACTCACGAAAGGTCTTGAGGAGTTGTGCGACGGTCGGCACGATTTTCTGCAGATGCTCGACCTTGTTCCCGAGCGCCGCGCCGAATCCGCCCGGCTCGACGAAATCGCGCTGCATGTCGATGATCACCAACGCCACGCGACTACCCGAGTCTTTTGCCGGTAAAGGATAAGGATAAGGAGAGGCGATAACGGTATTCATGTCGTATGTCCTGTCATGTGCCGTCCGATGATCGCCAGGTCGGCGCCGGACGACGTGGTTTCATAGACGAGTTGACCGTTGAACATCACCACTATGCGGTCGGACAGTTCCAGGATCTCGTCGAGATCCTCGCTTACGAGAAGCACGGCCGTCCCGCGATTGCGCGCGGCGACGATCTGCAGGCGAATTTCCTCCATGGCCAGAAAGTCCAGCCCAAAACACGGGTTGGCGATGATCAGAATCTCTACCTCCGCCGACAGTTCGCGCGCCAAGACTGCGCGCTGCACGTTGCCTCCAGAAAGCGACTGAATGGGTGTATCGGGATAGGGTGGTTTGATGTTGTACCGTTCAATCAGCTCGAATGCGCTCCGACGTAGTGCTGGGCGGCTGATGAGCCAGCCGCCCAGCGCGTGAGGTTCACGATCGAAATTGCGGAAGGCCAGATTCTCCGCCACTGTCATGCGTCCCACGCACGTGTTCTGGAGCGGTTCTTCCGGCAGACAGAACATCTTGTGCTGCCTGATCTTCTCGCGAGTCGGCTGAAAAGGCTGATCTTGCACGCGGATCGTACCCGCGGTCGCTTGGCGTTGCCCTGCCAGAACCTCGACCAGTTCACGCTGTCCGTTGCCCGAGACTCCGGCCACTCCGACAATCTCGCCTTCATGGATGGCGAGATGCAGTCCCCGCACGATTTCCACGCCGATATCATCCTTGACGCGGATATCTTGCAGGACCAGCTTCGGAACTTTCTTTGACAGGACGGTCCGTTGCTTCGGCTTCGCCGTCACTTCTGAGCCCACCATCATCTCCGCCATCTGCGAGACCTTGAGCTCAGAGACTTTTCCGGAACCCACGAATTGCCCTTTGCGCAGGACTGTCACTTCGTCCGCAAAGGCTGCCACTTCGCGAAGCTTGTGGGTAATGATCAGGACGCTCACTTGTTGGGCCAGCGTCATGGCCCGGAGATGGCCCAAGACTTCATCCGCTTCTTGTGGTGTCAAAACGGAGGTTGGTTCGTCCAGAATGAGGATGCGGTTCTGCAGCGCGAGTTGTTTGAGGATTTTCCACTTTTTGTTTTTCGCCTGCGGCGAGCGAACTGACGCGAGCAGAGAGCGACACCTTGAACGGCATCTTTTCCATAAACTGTGTCAGCTGATGATCTTCCTTCTGCCAATTAATGAGGGGCTCCAACTTGGCCTTGGAGATCACCAGGTTCTCGAGGACCGTCATATTGGGGATGAGGGTGAACTGCTGATACACCATGCCGATGCCGAAGGTCTGTGCGTCGCGTGGGCTGCGAATCGTGACCGGTTGTTGATCCAACAAAAGTTTCCCCTCATCGGGGTGGTAATACCCCATGATGCATTTGACCAGGGTGCTCTTGCCCGCGCCGTTTTCACCCAGCAGGGCATGGAATTGGCCTGATCGGAGGTGAAAGTTTACGTCCTTCAAGGCCACGAGCGGTCCGAAGCGTTTGGTAATCCCCAACGCTTGCAAATCTGGAGGAACTCCATCCGTCATGAAAGCGCCTCTAACAGGGCGTCCGATTTTGCCACGGCGCCGAACACTCCGCCCTGCATGGTGACCATCTTGATTGCAGCCTGGTGATTTCCCGAATCAGTTGCGCCGCAACAGTCTTCCAGTAAGAGACATTCGAAACCCCGATCATTCGCTTCGCGCATGGTGGTATGGACACAGACATCGGTGGTGATTCCGGCCAAAATTACATTTTGGATGCCGCGAAGTCTCAGCAACATCTCCAGATCGGTCGCCCAAAACGAGCCTTTACCAGGCTTGTCGATGATGGGTTCGCCGGTTTTAGGCGCGAGTTCGGGGATGATGTCCCATCCCGGCTCTCCTCGAACCAGGATTTTTCCGCAGGGACCGGGATCTCCGATGCCGGCCCCGATTCTCCGGCTGCGCCACCGCTTATTGTCCGGTAGATCTGCCAAGTCTGGCCGGTGGCCTTCCCTGGTGTGGAAGACATGCATCCCAATGGTTCGGGCTTTCGACAGCACTTTGAGGATATGCGCGATCGGGGCACGGGTGAGAGAAATGTCGTAGCCCATCTTGTCGACATAACCGCCCTTGCCGCAAAAATCTGTCTGCATGTCGATGATGAGAAAGACCGTATTGTCCGGCCGGAGGTCACCGTTATAGGGATAGGGATAGGGGTCGGATGCAACGTACCTACTCATGGCTCACCTCTCAATGATCTCTGGGGTTGGCTTTTCGACTCATCGTTATCCACCATCTAACTAACGAGTCACTGTCAGTTCATGCGGGGCTCCCACGAGAGTCCGTCTGGGAGAGCAGGTGATGATCATCATCGCTAAGGTCATGATGTAGGGGATTGCGTTAAAGATATAATATCCGCCTGTGATCCCCACCGATTGCAGGGATGGCCCCAACGCAGCCGCGCCTCCCCACAAGAGCGACACCCAGAGGCAGCCGATCGGCTGCCAACGGGCAAAGATCACCAGTGCTACCGCCATCAATCCCTGGCCGCTTGATAGCCCTTCACTCCAATTGAACGGGTAGTAAAGCGAAAGGTAGGACCCGCCGATTCCGGCGAGAAATCCTCCCATCGCGGTGCTCATGATCCTGATTCGATCGACCGGCAAGCCTAGGGCACGTGCCGCATCGGCGCTTTCGCCCACGACCCGGACTTTTAATCCCCACGCTGTATTCTTCAACATCCATCCCATCAGGACCGCCACCACGATGCCCAGCAGAAACAAGGCGTTGATCTGCAGAGCCGCCTCGAGTTGCGGAAGATCACTCCACCCGCCGAGATCGATCGAGGGTAATCGAGGCGCCGAGGGCTGGATATAGGGCTTTCCCAGAAAGAAAGCCAACCCGGTCCCGAATAGCATCATCGCGATTCCAACCGCGATATCGTTGACCCGTTGGAAACTGCAGAGCCAGCTGTGTAAGGCTCCAAGCACCATGCCGGCCAGGCCGGCACACAAGACACCCAGCCACGGAGACCCGCTATGCAGTGAGACGGCGTAACCAGTCATGGCACCCATGACCAGTGTGCCTTCCAGGCCCAAATTGATGCGGCCGCTCTTCTCGGTCAAGCATTCACCCAACGACACAAACAGAAAGGGCGTGCCGATTCGAATCGCTCCGCCCAGTACGGCGATGAGCACTCCCCACCACCCGACTTCCATCAGGATACCCCTTGTTTCTGCAACTTCGAAAAACGACCGTACAGGGTTTCGCTAAAGAGAATGACGAGGAAAATGATCCCCTGCATCACGAGGACGGTCGCATCGGGTAATTCATGCGCACGCTGCAACAACCCGCTGCTTGCGCGGATGCCACCTAACAGGACGGCAACAGGAATGATGGCTAATGGGTTATTCCGTGCCACGAAGGCCACGAGAATCCCGGCATATCCATAGTTGGCATTGAGGGTATCATTGGCCCTACCATGGATGGCCGCGACTTCCAACATACCTGCCAGTCCACCTGCCGCCCCCGCGATACAACAGACGATCAAGATCAGCCGTCCGACCGGCAAGCCTGCGACCCGGGCCGCGCGAACATTGCCTCCGGCGATTTGAGAGGCAAAGCCGAAGACGGTGTGATGCATGAGAAACCATGCGATGACACAAGCCACAATGCCGAACACCAATCCCCAGTGAAGATCTGTTCCAGGAATGACGCCGATCATATTGGCCTCTCCGATATGATGCGTCGAGGGATGGTTGAGGCTTTCCGGATCACGGAAGGTACTCGTAACGAGATGGCTCAACAGGGCAATGGCAATGTAGTTCAGCAACAGGCTGCTGATGGTTTCGTTGACAGCGCGATAGTGCCGCAGTGCTCCTCCAATGGCCAGCCACATGCCTCCTGCCGCCATACCTACAAGCGCCATGGTAGTCAGAACGACCATGGGAGGAGCCGAAGGTATGGTGAGAGCAGCGATGGCCGCGAAGAGACCACCTATGACGATGGCGCCTTCGCCTCCGATAATAATCAACCCCAGATACCCAGGCAGTGCTGTGCAGAGGGCTGTGAGCATCAACGGCGCGGCTCGGACCAGCGTGTTCTGCCATGAAAATGACGTGCCGAAGGCGGCGCGATACATGGTCTGATAGACCTCGAACGGATCGGCTCCCGCCGAAGCCACGAAGACTCCGAATAACACCATCGAAACCGTCAAGGATCCAACGATGATGAGGACCGGTTCCAGCGCTTTACTCAAGGTTTGTGCCACGCCTCTGCTCACGACTTAGTTGAACCGATGACTCCTTCGACCAGCCAATCCATGCTTTCCAGCCAGATGTCAGTCTGGACATGCTCCTTTCCTGCAGCAATGACGACGCGACCTGTATTGTCCTTGATCGGGCCCTTGTACACGACCATCCCGCCACTCATGAATTTGTCTTTGGCTGCGTCGGCCTGTTTGCGGACAGCTTCCGTGACCACTTGGTTATAGTCGGACACTCGCACGATTCCTTCCTTCAACCCACCTCGTACAAGATTAGGAATCTTTTGACCTTTGCGAATCATCTCGGCGTAATCCATGTACACCTTGGCCCAATTCCATTCTGCACCCGTGAGGTACCCTTTCGGGGCAAGCTTTGATTGGTCGCAGTGATAACCGGTGCAATAGACACCCCGCTTTTCAGCGGTCGTGATGACGACCTTGGGGCTGTCGACATGGCAGGTGACGACGTCGATGCCCTGGTCGACTAAGCTATTGGTAGCTTCCGCCTCGCGAACCGGCAGAGACCAGTCACCGGTAAAAATCACGTTGACCGTACAGGTTGGCCTGATGCTGCGGGCACCGAGGGTATAGTTGTTGATGTTGCGCAACACTTGCGGAATAGGTTTCGCGGCGACGAACCCCAGCTTCCCGCTCTTGCTCATCCCGCCTGCCACGATGCCGGCGATATATTGCGACTCATCGATAAAGCCAAAGTAACTTCCGACGTTCTTGGGGTGTTTGCCTTCCTGGTATAGCCCGCCGCAATGCAGAAACTGGGTCTTGGGAAATTGTGGCGCGACCTTAAGGATGTGCGGATCGAAATAGCCGAAGGACGTGGGGAACAGCACTTGCGCTCCGTCCAACTTGATCATGCTTTCCATGGTTTTTTGGACCTCGATGGTCTCCGGCACCTTTTCCTCATCGAAGGCCTTGGTCCAATCGAGCTTCGCCACGGCTGATTTGCCCTCAAAATGAGCTTGATTGTACCCATAGTCATCTCGTGGTCCTACAAAGATAAAGCCCATTTTCACCTTGCCCGATGCGCCCCAGGCTTGGCCGATCCACTCCACGTTGCCTAACATGCCCAGTGCACCGGCAGCTGCGGTCCCCTGTAGCACTTGGCGTCTCGTCAGTTTGCGTGATTCGGACATAGGTCCTCCCTCAGGGTGAGATGTGTATGGTGGTACAGGTTACTTCACAATAAATGTTCCCGTTTCGCCGGCCAAGGCGCGACCGACATTCTCAGGATTGGTGATCAACCCGGTCTGGCCACCTCCTTCTATGAATTCGATCACCGCCTGAATTTTCGGTCCCATGCTGCCTCTGTCGAATTGATTGTCCGCATAATGTTTCTTCGCTTCAGCCACGGTCATGCGGTCCAGCCATCGCCGGTCAGGCGTATTAAAGTTGATGGCCACCTTCTCGACCCCTGTGGAGACCAGCAACAAATCAGCCCCGATACCACGGGCCAGCAGGCTTGATGCCAAGTCCTTGTCAATGACGGCTTCGACGCCGATCAGGTTCCCTTCTTCGTCTTGAACCACAGGAATCCCACCGCCGCCGCAGGCAATCACGACGAACCCCGATCGAGCCAAGAGGTTGATGGCTGCCAACTCGATGATGGTCTTCGGCTGAGGCGACGGCACAACCCGCCGCCATCCGCGGCCTGCATCGTCTTTGACGATCCATCCCTGGCGACGAGCAAGTCGCTGTGCCGTCTCTTCGTTCATGTGCGATCCGATCGGTTTAGAGGGGTCGGCAAATGCCGGATCGTTTCGGTCCACCAAGGTCTGCGTGATGATGGCCACCGCCTTCCGATCGATCTTCTGTTTGCGAAATTCGTTGTGAAGGGCTTTGAGGAACATGTACCCGATGCCGCCCTGCAGGTCGGCATCGGCATAGTCCATCGGCACGGGGGGAACTTCTTCCAGGGCTAATTCAGAACGGCGGAGAATGAAGCCGACCTGAGGACCGGTCCCATGGGTGATGACGACATTCCACCCGGCTGCGATCATTTCCGCGATGTGATGCGTCGTAATCGCGCCTCTCGACTTTGATCCGGAATTGATTCGTGATCCTTGTCGCGGATCAATGCGTTACCTCCGACAGCAACGACGGCAAGTTTGTTAGACGTTCCCATTGGGTTCCTTCGAGTGCGTCACGACGCACTCACTAGCTTGGCCAACGCCGAGACTGCCTGCGTGAAACAGGCGAGGGGAGCACGAGTGATCCCGGCTCCGATTTGTCCGATCCCTGCCTCGCGATGAGCAATCCCCGTATTGATAATCGGTTGAATACCGGTATCGACGACCTTCCGGACGTCGATACCCGCCGGTGAGCCGGCAAAGTTCAGTGCTGGCAGCGTGAAGGCATTGTTGCGGCCAACGGTGATATGCGTCATGGTCGTGGTGTTGTCGATCGCGTCCTGCGGCGTGCCGCCGACAAACTTGACGATGGCAGGGGACGCCGCCATGGCAAATCCGCCGACACCGGCGGTTTCGGTGATAGCACTGTCTCCCAGATCAGGCGCTGCGTCTGCCGCCGTGTAGCCGGGAAAGAAGAGTCCATCAACGACCGGGGCGGGTGCCGTAAACCATCTGTTCCCAGTGCCGCTGACTCTGATGCCGAACTCGACTCCATTACGGGCCATGGCTGTAACCAAGCTGCTGCCCGGAACGCCATGAGCTGCGTCGAGCATCGCTTTGCACGATGCCATGGAGAGATTTAAGAAGAAGTGATCGTTGCCGGCAATGAACTCGACCACCGCCGCGATATCAGTAGCGGAGAGGCGTGTCTTCAACAATGCCGAAATGAGGCGTTTCAGGAACAGCGAGGAAGCAGCGGCGTTACGATTGTGCACCTCGTCGCCCATGTGGAGGGCCTGCGGCCATCATGGGTTTGAGGTCTACCCCACCTAGAAGCTCGACACCGGCTCG
>JAAUPT010000057.1 GCA_012032965.1 Nitrospira sp. | reverse complement strand
ATCGCGCCCATCCGATTCATCACGCCGGGATTGTTCAGGAGATAGCGGATTCGGAAAGCGGCCACCGTTCAAACGGAATCGAACGACGAACCCGGTCGCCTCATTCACGAATCTGGTGGACACCCGCCGGCGGTTCCCCCGATGACCGGCTTTCCCTTCCACATTGCCTCGGATACGGTCACTCCAAATCCCTCTTTGAGGGCCTTTTGGATGACAATCGAGGCGCCTCGCTGCAATGCGTTGATTTCGCGGTCGGCCTCTGGCGGCAACTGGAGGATATGAATGTCCGGATCATTCTCCGCCGCCTGCTGCACCTCGGCCAGCACGGCCTCACCTTCCGGATCATGCAGCACACCGCTGCCGGCCAAGACCAGCTGACAATGGTGGTGTTTCTTCGCCATTCGGTAGGCGCGAATTGTGCCGATCTGGTCCTTGAACCGGTCAAAACGCGCGACTTGCAGGAGTATCGGTTTCCCTCGGGCGATTCCGAATTGATCGAGTACCTTCGTGATCTCGGCGCGTGAGAGTTCGCGGTTCTTTTCCGTCAGTGGATCGATTGAGGGGTAGAGCAAAAACTTCGGAATCGGCAGACGCTGCGCAAATCCAGGCAGCGAAAAGACAGCCGCGTCATATTTCAACACGTGTCGACGAAACAGACTCCAGACCCGGCGATGAGGCAGACCGGCATCCAAATGGCAACGCCAGACCCACTTGCCACCTTTACGATGATCGACGAGCGCAGCAGGTTGCGGATCGTGGACAAAAACGAGATCTGCGTCGAGATCCAAGACCTTGGCATTCCTGGCGTTGACGTCCAGATAAATCTGGTACATCTCGTCGGTAATGGTTTCCTCACGTCCTTGCAAACCGTCGGTAATCCGGCGCGTGACATCGGTGAACTCCTGCGTGCCGGCAATGACTTCCCAGCGCGCCTCGGTTCCCATTGCCTTCATGATGGGCACGATCCGTCGTAAGATTTCAGCCATCCCGCCGCCGTAGCGTACGGCGCTGACATGGAGAAACCTCTTGCCCTGCACCAGATCACTTAATCGATATAAGAAGTCGATGGTCCCCTTCGGAGCCACCTCGCGATATTGTTCCAACTCTCTGATCATCGACCTTGCTCCCTCGTCAATTCAGCACCCATAGTCATTGACATCCACAACGGTCGCGCCGGCTGCAAAACTACTCTGCAGACACGGCAGCCTGTCTTGGCACATCACTGCTGACACACAAGGTCCACACTGCATTGGCTACTCCCATGACGAGCGTTCAGGCATCGTTTTACAGCGCCGACAGTTCGATCCCATAGGGTTCCGTCCCCGCATACCGCCGCTTGAGGTTCAGCCAGTAATACCCATAGGGCGCCAGCGTCAGTGCATAGGGACGATCGGTCACCTGAGGAAATGGCGACTCGCCCAACAGTTCGACCGGCATGGAGCCGACGAATTCTTTGAGGTCCAGCTCCACCGATTGCGCAGAACCGGCAAGATTGTGAACAAGAAGCAGCACGAGGCCCTCATGCTGCCGAAGATAGGCCAGAACTTTGCCGTTGGTCGGACGCAGAAACGTAATCGTCCCTCGTCCGAACGCCGGGAATCGCTTGCGGACCTCGATCATCCGTTTCATCCAATGTAGGAGCGAATGGGGCGCCTCTCTCTGCGACTCAACATTGACCGCCTGATACCCATATACAGCATCTGCCACGACGGGCAGATAGAGCTGGGCCGGATCGCACGTCGAGAAGCCTGCATTCCGATCCATTGTCCACTGCATGGGTGTTCTTACCCCGTCACGATCCTTCAGTTGGATATTGTCTCCCATACCGATTTCATCGCCATAATAAATAATTGGGCTGCCGGGCATGGTAAAGACCAGACTATTCAGCAGCTCGAACTTGCGACGATCGTTATCTAAAAGCGGTGCGAGCCGCCGCGCAATGCCGATATTTCGTCTCATCTTGGATCGCGACCGTACGTGTAGTACATGTAGTCCCGTTCTTCACCGGAACACATCTCAAGCGTGAGTTCGTCGTGATTGCGGAGAAAAAGGCACCACTGGCAATTCGGTGGGATTTCCGGCGTATGGGTAAACATGTCGATGATTGGATCGCGCGTTTCACTCCTCACGCCCATGTAGAGCCGCGGCATGAGCGGAAAGTGAAAGGCCATATGAAATTCATCGCCGTCTCCAAAATAGGGTCGCACATCGGACGGCCACTGATTCGCCTCGGCCAGGAGAATGCGCCCTTGATACGTCTCATCGATGCGACGACGAATGTCCTTCAAATAATCGTGCGTCTCGGGCAAATTTTCACAAATCGTGCCTTCACGTTCAAATAAGTACGGCACCGCATCGCAGCGGAATCCATCCAGTCCCTGGTCAAGCCAAAACCCCATCGTATCGAGCATGGCTTGCCGAACTTCCGAGTTGTCATAATTCAAGTCCGGCTGATGGCTGAAGAATCGGTGCCAGTAGAACGCTTTCGCCTCCGAATCCCATGTCCAATTTGATTTTTCCGTATCGATAAAGATGATTCGAGCTTTGCCGTACTTGCGATCGTTGTCGCTCCAAACATAGAAGTGGCGCTTGAGCGATTGAGGCGATTGCCGTGCTTCCTGAAACCACGGATGCAGGTCAGAGGTGTGATTCAACACCAAATCGACGATGACGCGCATCCCTCGCCGGTGCGCCTCATCCAGAAAACGGCGCACGTCTTCTGTCGTACCGTATTGCTCAGCCACACTGCGGAAATCGGCCACATCGTACCCATCGTCCCGCAACGGCGAGGGATAAAAGGGGAGCAGCCAGAGGCAATCCACACCGAGCCACTGGAGATAGTCCAGTTTCCCGATCAAGCCCTGGAAATCGCCGATGCCGTCTCCATTACCGTCGGCAAAGGCCTTCACGTGAATCTCGTAAAACACCGCGTCTTTGTACCAGAGGGGATCTGCGCTCAACATGGTCTGATCGCCTACTCCTTTATGCTCAGACTGATTTCGCCAACTGCTCATCACACATGGTAAGCACGTTCGACCGTAGTCGTTCCAAACTGCCGAGATAGGGATTCAACGCTTTCATCCGCTCGGCCAGATCCGGCAACTTCAGGCTGCCTCTGAACCAGGCTGAAAAATCGTTCTCTTCGCGCTGCAACCGCAAGTGGGCCTCGAACACATGAAAATAAATGGCGCTGGAATCGACCTCTGCAATAGCATCGCGGAACTCGCGAAGCGTCTGCACCTCGAGACCGGTGGGGACCTCCAAGATACGCGATCGGTTGAAGTAGAATGGCGTCCCAAACCCTGCTCGCGGGACCGCTGTCATACCGGACAGATGGTCGTCGATCAGGGAAATCAATTCTTCCCGAAGCGCCTCCAAACTCTGAAAATCGAATGGATCCACCACGGACAGTCGCTCGGCCAGAACATGATCTTGGACTTGCTGGGCCGCCCATTGGGCGAAGTCGTTCGGGTAGGTGCGTTCAATAAACCGCGTTCGAAGAAAATAGCTGTGCGTATGGTAATACACCGAGTCGAGCGGAACCTCTTCCAGCATCTCCGCCAACTGGCGTTCGTCCGCCGCCTGTTTCCCGAGAATCTCTTGAATTTCGCTGCATCCAATGAATCGGAATGTTGTGTCGGCATTCGTCGTTGTCACGATCCCCCCTTCTTCCTTCAGCAGCATACCTAGACAGACACGGTCCGCGGCGAATTCAACGCCCGATCCAGATTATACGCGGCACTGATCAGGCCGATATGGGCGAACGCCTGGGGGAAATTGCCCAACTGTTCGCCCGTCAACGACAACTCTTCCGCATAGAGCCCCAGGTGATTGGCATAGCTCAAAATCTTTTCGAAAATCAGTCGAGCCTCTTCCAACCGACCAGCTCTCGTCAACGCCTCAACCAACCAGAATGAACAGAGGGTAAAGGTCCCTTCTTGGCCGGCTAAACCATCGGGGGCGGCTTCTTCCGGCAAGTATCGAAATACCAACGCGTCGGACACCAGACTGGAGGTGATTCGCTCAATCGTTGATTGCGTACGAGGATCGGTCGGGGACAGAAAAAACACCAGCGGCAAGATCAACGCACTGGCATCCAATGCGTGGCCTCCATATTCCTGCACGAACGATCGGCGCTCATGATCCCAACCATGCTCCATGACGTCGAAATAGATCCGATCTCTCACATCTATCCACTTGGCGCGATCGGCGGGAAATCCCCTCTTGTCCGCAAGGCGGATTCCTCGGTCGAGCGCAACCCAGCACATGACTTTCGAATAGACAAACTGCCTTTGTCCGCCCCGCACTTCCCAGATCCCTTCGTCAGGTAGGTTCCAGTTGGCACACACATAGTCCAGCAGGCGAGACAACCCCACCCAACTGTCGTAGCTGATGGGTGATCCATGCTTATTATAGAGATATGCCGCATCCATGAGCGCTCCGTACATATCTAATTGGCGTTGTGACGCCGCACCGTTGCCGATACGGACCGGTGACGATCGCTGATATCCTTCCCAATGGGTAAGGACGTCTTCTTGTGTGATTCGACGCCCATCAATGCCGTAGAGCACCTGCAGTGAGCCATCAGGGTTTAACTCTTGACAGCGGGCTTCAAGCCACTGCATGAATCGACCTGCCTCCTTCGTAAAACCAAGGCGCAAAAGTCCATACAGAGTGAACGCCGCGTCTCGAATCCAGGTGTAGCGGTAGTCCCAATTCCGGTTCCCACCGATGGCTTCCGGCAAGCTGGTCGTCGGCGCGGCGACGATCGCGCCGGTCGGTGCATAGGTCAGGAGCTTCAGTGTCAACGCCGAGCGTTGGACCATTTCACGCCATCTCCCAGTGTAACGACATTGATTCAACCACTTCCGCCAATAGGTCACGGTCTCGCGCAGTGCAATTTCATCCGTTTGGGGAACATCGAGGACACTCTCGGCCGTGTCCGACTCCAATTGCACAAGAAAGAATGTGACATGCTGCCCCTCTTCCAACACGAACTCCGCCTCCACCATTCCCTGATTGGCCATGAGCGGCACAGGACTCACCAATCCAACCGTCAATGAAGCCGATCGAAAGATCCCGCCAGCCGGGCGCAACGTCACAGTATGTTCATCCCGACCAAAATTGAATGCGGGTTGGCACTCCAAACGAAACCGGATCTTGCCCCTGACGACCTTGACCATACGAATGACCTGATGTCGTGTCGGATGAACTCCTAGTTCGTCGCCTTCGATCGGCATAAAATCCGTCAACTCACCCACGCCGTCATGATGCAGAAAGCGGGTCAACAACACGTTGGTCTCCGGCAGATAGAGTTGCTGTCGCTTTCCATCGTCAGGCGGAGCGATGCGAAATCGGCCGCCCCGTTGGTCGTCCAACAACGCCCCAAACAAGCTGGGTGAATCGAAGTGTGGGAAGCAACACCAATCGATCGACCCATCTTTTCCCACCAAGGCCACGGTGTGGAGGTCTCCGATGACTCCATAGTCTCCGATCGCTTATAGGCCATACCCGTCCTTCCCCGACGTCACGCTAGACACTCTGAACCAAACTCTTGATTCCTTGGAGCGGGATCGACAACCAATCCGGTCGATTCCTCATTTCATACCGCAATTCATAAAGGGCCTTATCGAGTTCGTAAACGCGAATGACCTGGAGCGCCTCGTCCAGGTCCCCGGGAAAAAGACCGCCTCAGCCGGTCGAGCAACTGAACCGTAGCCATCGAGAAAGGAGGCGCGAACGGCGCCTTCCCAATCCCTCATCAACTCGACATCCGTTGAAGACACCTCCGGGCGCTGTTTCAAGACGGCGTGAGTCGCATAATTAAATGAGCGCAGCATTCCCCCGACATCTTTTAAGGGGCAGACCTTGGCGCGCCGCTCCTCAAGCGGTCTGGCAGGTTCCCCTTCGAAATCGATCACCACAAAACCATCGGTCGTTTTGAGCACTTGACCGAGATGATAATCTCCGTGATGGCGGATCTTTGCTACCCGTCCTTGGGCCAAGAATCGGAGGTCGTCGAACCGGTCACGGCACGCCGTTTCCAGCCCAGTCACATCGTCAGCCATCAAGCCGACCGCCGACTGCTGCTCCGGCTGAAGCGCACGTAAATCGTGACACACTTCTGTGAGCTGCTTCGTCATTCCGGCTTTCCACAGATCGATATCGCGCAGGGTGATCGGTTCCGGACGAAACGCCTCCGGTTCCTGCCGAGAAGCCAGCGCCACATGCAAGCCCGCCGTGATCTCTCCGAGCCGTCGAAACTGGGCCAAGAGCGGACCTGACAACGCCGCGACGTTCGAGCGATTGTCCCCACGGTCCGTAGCCGCTGTACCGCCTTCATCCAAGAGTTTCCCAAGATGGGCCAACGTATAGGACCATCCATCGCCGACGTTCGGCACGAATCGCTGGAGTACCGCAACCGTCGCTGGCGGCGTCTCATCCGCCACATCGTTGTCATACGTCATGGTGCCGAGCAGGGCCGGCACGTCGCGACAGGTGGTGTGCGTCGTCAGGAACTCCAAGACCTCGCTGTCGGGATGGATCCCGGCGTCCAGTTTGCGGATTAACTTCACGATCGTCCGTCGGTCAAAAATCACCGATGTATTGCTCTGTTCAGCGGACAGGACCTTAGCCTCGCGCACGGGCTTGACCAATTCCTCCTGCCCCTGCGGCACAGCGTGACCGATCAAACATCCGAACTGCCCTACCAATTGAAGGCCTTGTGCCACCGTTCCATACAAACTGATCCAGGTGTCTGCATCTCCGGTTGCATCGCAGACCCACTCCTTGTCTGAATCGCTTGTCAGGCCGACGATCGCCCCAGCATCGTCCTGCCCCATCCGTGGCCTGATCATCAACGACATCGCATAGTGTTCCTTTGCGCCGCCCCGATACTCGACCGACGCCATCGCCAACAGGCGGCGACCTATCCCCCCAGGTGACAGGTCAAATGCATCGGCAACGCGCAGATCAGTTAACGGCTTTCCCTTCCCACCAAACCATCGTTGCCTCTGGAGAAAGTCGATCAAGGGACGACGCCCCTGTCCGTCCAGCGCGACAAGAGCCTGGTGGATCCATGCTTGTTGCCCGGCTTGCTCCATCGATGTTGTCCTCACGAAAAGAAATCGACTTCCTGTTCTCGATGCGTCCAACGCCGCACCACGAAAATCGCCGCCGGCTCAACCTGCGGATCCAATCGGACAATGTAGCGGTCGCCTACCATGAGATCGCGCCGATCAGTGATCACATTGTGCAGTTGATAGGTGTCTTCCGGTTTGATACCAAGCGCGTCGATCGGAATCCGAAGATGCGCTTCCTGATACTGGAACGGGCTGAGATTGACCGCCACGAGCACCGAGTTCCGCTTATCGGCCGTACTTTTTCCATAGAACACAACCTGGTCGCTACTGGACTCGTAGAATTCGAGATTCTCCAGTTCATGCAGCGCGGGATTGTCCTGCCTGATTCGATTGATCAACGTGACATAGTCGACGATATGGCCAGGTCGATCCCAATCCCACACTGTAATCTCATATTTCTCCGAATCAAGATATTCCTCTCTCCCCGGTAACGCCCGATTTTCGCACAGCTCATACCCGCTGTAGATGCCGTACGAAGGTGATAACGTTGCGGCCAGGACCAACCGGAATTTGAAGGCAGGCCGGCCGCCTTGCTGAAGAATCTCCGGCAAAATGTCCGGTGTATTCGTGAAAAAGTTCGGCCGGAAATACTCCTTCATCTCGGTCTGGGACAACTCCGTCATATATTCGGTCAATTCCTGCTTGAAGTTCCGCCAGGTGAAGTATGTATACGATTGGGTAAACCCGGCTTTGGCCAGCGCCTTCATCATCTTTGGCTTGGTGAACGCTTCGGAGAGGAACAGAACGTCGGGATGCTGCGCCTGCACCTCTCTGATCAGCCAGCCCCAAAAACTCACCGGCTTGGTATGTGGATTGTCGACGCGGAAGATCCTCACGCCGTGACTCGCCCAAAACAGGATGACGCGTTTCATCTCGTTCCACAGCCCGCGCCAATCCTGACAATAGAAATCGACGTTGAAGATGTCCTGATATTTCTTGGGTGGATTCTCCGCATACTTGATCGTGCCGTCCGGTCGATGCGCGAACCACTCCGGATGCTCCTTTACATAGGGATGGTCCGGCGAGCAGTTGATGGCAAAATCCATCGCGAGCTCCATGCCCTGCGCGCGGACAGCTTTTTCGAATCGATCGAAATCTTTGATTGTACCGAGGCTCGGCTCCACCGCATCGTGGCCGCCCA
>JAAUPT010000056.1 GCA_012032965.1 Nitrospira sp. | reverse complement strand
GGTGCGCTTGGCATGAGAGATGGCGGGCGTTCGAACCGGTTGCTCTGGTATGGCTGGTTTTGGGTTGTCGATGATATGGGAGGACTTGTCAGCTATTTGCGTCGATTGCACGAGCATCACGTCCAAGTGAAATGGTTCCTTGGGAAAGGTTGTCAGTGAGTGGCGGAATAGGGGGGAAAGGCTGACAATCAGAAGCCCGTGGAGGGCGAAGGAGACGAGCCACCCACGTAGGAATGATACCCTCACCTTTTGTAGCGTCTTCTCAGGGTTCACGTCCGTTCTCTCCTACGGGGCGGGTGCCGCATGTGTCTGCGGCACCCGCTTGGTGATGGTTAGAATGCCTCCCGTGGATCGATATGCCGACGATCCCGTCCGTCGAACGCGTCGGGAGGAAGGGAAACTCCATTGCAATCCCGTTGGCTGTCTTGTCGCTGCCGACTGACCCGACGTTAAAATTCACGCCATCCCCAAGGTTCGGCACGGCAGGGTTGGTCAGAATTCCGGCCACAACGCGTAGTGCGACATCGGTGACATCGTCGTTCGGCCTCCGGCCATTGGGCCAGCCGGCCTTGTCCGGCGTTGCGTTGCCGCCTGCGTCATGCGCGAGAGGGCCGAGACGTCGCTGGCCTGCTGCCGGAGTCGCCGGGACGTCCAAGTCGACTCGGAGGAGTTCGGCCAGGGCTTCATTGGTCTTGCCTGAACCGCATACCGATGGGCCTGGTGCATACCGAAGAAGCGCGTTCACGAGATCTTCACGATTGGCCGTCGGGAAACCGGTCCCGAACACTGCATTGAGCGCAGTTGCAAGCGCCGAGTTACAGTAGAACGGCACGAAGTCATTCTCGTCTTCCGCATCTGTGGCATTCCACTTGTCTTTCATGTTCGTCGCGATGATCAACTCATTGACGAGCGGATTTCCCACTACGCGCCACTTGAACAAACCGGACTGCTGTTCTGACGATCGCCGCTCTTCTTGATGACGCTGACTTTGGGCCGACTCGTGCTGGCATAGGCGCCGAGCACTTTGTTGCCGTTTGGACCGATGAGCTCGCTGATGGGAATTTCTAGTGCGATCGTGTTGACGTTGAACCCACTGAACGTATCGGCCGTGCCGGCGCCAGGCGCTCCGACGATGATGGCGTCGTTGGCATCGTCGGCATCGGAAAGGACCGGTGAGATATGCAGGTTCAAGGTGTCGAACGTGCCACCCAGATCGATATAGAACGTTTCATCCCGCTGACCCGCGAAGATTCTGCCGCCGTTCCTCAAGGGATAAATCCCCTTGGCAGCCAGTTCTTCGTATTTCGGCATCGTGCGTGGGCCGACGTTCGACGGGACGGCATACATGACGCCGGTCCCCAGGTCTCTTGGCCGCTGGCCGTATCGGACTTCCGTCACTGTATAGCTTTGCCGGAGGAGGAGTCCTTCGGATCCGCTCCCGGTGAGGGCGGTGATCGGCGGCAACGCGACATAGGACAACGGAAAGACGTTGCCCGGTTGGCGAATCTCGGTCTTGAAGCGGATTTGATAGACGATGTTCGCGGCAATGTTGTTCTTATTGTTGTCGACATGAATTTCGTACAGCACGTCGTCCGCAAAATTGAAGTAATTAGGCCCCGATCCCGGCTCCTGACTCGGGATCACATTCATGATCAGAATGGCTTTGTCGGAGTCCTGCCAGCTACGAAAAAAGTAAAAGTCGGTGATATCCGCCGTCGGATCGTTCGCGATCAGCGGGGCTTCGCGGTGGCTGGCAGCCAAGGCCGGTGTTATCGTGAACACCGCCAGCATTGTCAGAACGAGTGGTCGAATTCGAGCAAACATGGTGTCCTCCTCTTATGTCGGTTCGCCTTATCGGCGAGTTGGATTACAGGTCGGGTAGTGGAGCCGGAACGGGTTCGGATTCAGCCTGACTGACCAATGCTGCCTCCTCTGACGTGAGTGCATCCGATTCCGGAACACGCTGCTCTTCCACGGCGGCAGTTGGTCCGCTTGGGGTGATGAGTGGCACGTTGTCACTGCCACTGCAGCCGGACAAAAGTCCGATGGCGACAGACGACTCCTAAAGACCCAAACTTGGATGGTTTCATGGCTCTGCTCTCCTCTCTATGGTGAACTGCTGCTGTTGTGACGCTGCATTTGGCATCAGCACCTGCCGGCGGTCTGCTTTCCATTACGAGACAGATTGTCGTTTGGATCTCTTCTTGGTGGCAGGTCTGCTTGCCGGTCGATTTTTGCGGTGCTATAGTTCGATTTCGATCGAGAGATCAAAAAAGACCCGCAATCAGCAATCCAATCTCCCCCATTGACTCGTATAGACTATGGGGGGAGACCGTATGCCGGTCATGACTGCGCAACTGACCAAGCTGGCTCAAGACCAAGAATGGACTCAACTGATCGCTCTCACAGCACAGGGTGATCAGGCCGCGCTTGCGACGCTGTACGATCGGACGAGCGCCCAGGTCTTCGGTCTTGTCGTCAAAATTCTCACGAATCGCGAAGCAGCTGAAGAAGTCACATTGGACGTCTACACCCAGGTGTGGCGTCAGGCCCATACCTATGACCGGACCAGAGGGGCCCCTGGTGCGTGGTTAATGATGTTGGCTCGAACGAGGGCGATCGATCGGTTTCGCGCCGGGGCCGCCGAACATGGGCGGATGGAATCGTTGGATGCCGCTCATCTGTTTGCCAGCGACGACGAGACGCCGGAGCAGGATGTGGAAGGGCAAGAGCGTCGACGGTATGTGCGACAGGCTTTGGCCAAGCTTGCTGAAGAACAGCGGCAAGCCATCGCCCTCGCGTATTTCTATGGTTTAAGCCAAAGTGAGATTGCCGAGAAGCTACAGTTGCCTCTGGGTACCGTGAAAACAAGAATTCGGTTGGGTATGATGAAATTGCGCGAAGCCCTCGCGCCCTATGAGGCGGGACTAGTGCCGTGAAAGAAACTAAGTTGCCGGAAGAATTGGAAGAACAGGCGATACTCGACGCGCTTGGGATCCTGGATCCTGAGGATCGTCCAGCTTTTATGGTGAGACTTCAAGGAGAGTCTGATCTCTTGAGACAAGTGGTGAAGTCTTATCACGCAACCACAGGTGCCTTGACTTCCGTCGTGGCTCCTGTGACCCCTCCGGTGACCCTTCGCGAACGGCTTGTCAACCAAGTAGCACTGGAAGCCGCTCGCGAAGCCGAACGGTTTGAGTTAGCCGCTGATACACTGGCCTTAGGTTCCGTTCCTGTCACGCCTCGGGATTCGTTACGGGAGCGTCTCCTATCTCGAATCGAAGGAGAGTCGAATGCCCGATTTGATCTCAGAGCCACGGCGAACATTCGAGGGGAAACATCTGTTCCGGTGGGCGAGGGGATGGCGGATGAGCGGGAGAAACGTCTTCTTCAAGACGACTCCCCAGCAATTGGCTACGATCGTGCTGGACAGCCTTTTCGAACTTCCTACGGACTGTCCTGATTCGTTCCATGACCTCTGAACGAGTGAGGTATTGGAAGGCCAAGATAGCATGTCAACAGCCGACCAAGGGGCTCACCTACGTTAGGGCGTCGGAGGGGATCTGGCGCGGAATCGCTCCAGGAGTGACGGCCAAAGTGCTCTCCTTCGATCCGGTTTCCCGAAGAATCACGACGCTGCTTCGTTTTGCTCCGGGCACCAGCTATGCGCCTCATCGTCATACCGCAGTGGAAGAGCTCTTTGTACTCGAGGTGGTTGCTCCATTGCCGGTCGTGCGATGACAGTCGGGGACTATCATCGTGCCGAAGCTGGTACGGAGCACCATGACACATCGACCGATGAGGGATGTCTGCTGCTTGCGATTTCCTCACCCGAGAACGAGATGCTGCGATAGTGTGCCGACCGTCAGTGCTTGCCTGCCTTTCATGAATCCAAACAGACCGGACGTTTCGTAAAGCCAACAGTGTTTAAGTTTGCGGTTGTCAGTTCGTCTTGTCCGTGCTACGAAACTACACTTCGTGCTACCGATTTAGAGGAGGCGTTATGGATGGGTTAGTCCGGTTCGGAGTGTCGTTGGATCGGAAGCTGCTGGCAGAGTTCGACCGTCATATCAGGCGAAAGCGGTACACGAACCGGTCAGAGGCGCTCCGCGATCTGATTCGGGACAATTTGGTGGGGAAAGAGTGGGATGAGAATAAGGAAGCGGTCGGCACCATTACGTTTGTCTATGACCACCATGTACGAGATCTGACTGGAAAGTTGACCGATATTCAACATGACTATCATGGGCAGATTCTGTCGGGGATGCATGTGCACCTCGATCACAATCATTGTCTTGAAGTGCTGGTGGTGAGAGGCAAGGGGGCCGAGATCAAGAAGGTGGCCGATGCTCTGGTATCGGTCAAGGGTGTGAAACACGGCAAGCTGACGATGACGACAACGGGGAAAACACTTCGTTAGCGGGTCCCTTCATGAGACAGAGTGTGAGCAAGCGATTAATCTTTGTCGCCTCTTGTGGATGCCTCATTATGGCGCTCTGTTGGACCGGCGACGTGCGTGCCCACGATCCGGATGAGCCCGAATTGGAAGTGCCGGAAGTAGCGGTCCTCGGTGAAAAGCCGGTGGCGGCGTCCTCTCAGCAATTCATCCCGGACAAAGAAATTGTCTTGCAGCCCCAGGGACGCCCCGCGCAAGTGCTTCGCCTGATCCCAGGCTTTGTGGCCGTTGAACATTCCGGCGGCGCCGGGAAGGCCGATCAATACTTTCTTCGGGGCTTCGACGCAGACCATGGGACGGATGTCGGCTTCTTCCTGGATGGGATGCCAATCAATCTGCGCACCCATGCGCATGGACAAGGCTACACGGATCTCAACTTCATTATTCCAGAGACGATTGAGGGGGTCGATGTTCACAAGGGTTCGTACTTACCGGAGTACGGGGATTTCGCCACAGCAGGAGCGGTGAATTTTCGGACGCGCGACATCGTCAAAGAAGGCGTCATTCAGGGAGCGGGCGGGGAATACAGCACGCAGCGGTACCTGCTCATGCTCTCTCCGACTAAAGACCGCGTGCGCACATTGTTTGCCGCAGAAGGATTCTACACGAACGGCCCGTACCTCAATGACAATCAATATTATCGGACGAATCTGATGGGGAAGGTCACGACGAGCTTGACTGGAAGGGACGAGCTGAGTCTGAAGACGACCTTTCTCCATTCAAAATGGGACGGCTCCGGTGAGATTCCTTTTCGTGCCGTCAGTACAGGTCTCCTGGATCGGTTCGGCTCCATCAATCCATACGAAGGGGGCAACACACTCAGGACGACTGGCCACCTCAACTATCACTACGATACGACCTCGGGCGGCGAGTTTTTTGCGAACGCCTACGGCCAATACTATCGACTGGACCTGTTCACGGATTTTACATTTGTCCTCAATAATCCCGTGAACGGCGACGGCTTTGCGCAATTTGATCGTCGGGCCATCTATGGCGGCGATATCGGATTCAAACAGCGGGTTGAACTTCTGGGAATGCTATCGTTGGAACCGTAGGGTTTCAGACCAGAGTCGACGATGTTCATACGAAATTGGGAACTCAGACTCTGCGGACTCCGACCGGCACCACGATCGATAGCGATGCCTTCAGTGTGTGTCCTATTCCCCCTTCGTCAAGGCGGAGGTTCAGCCTCTGCCGTGGATCAGATTTTCTGGAGGTGTGAGGGGAGAGTTTTTCACATTCGACGTGAGCAACCGTTGCGCCACCTGTGTCGAACAACCTGACGGACGAAAAGGTTCCGGCATTGTTCTTCCGAAGATGAGTATGATTCTAGGGCCCTGGGCCAAAACTGAATTCTTCGTCAACTACGGTGAAGGATTTCACAGCAATGACGCCCGATCAGCCGTAGCAATCGGAGCCTCTCCACTGGCGAGAGCGAGAAGCTATGAAGTTGGGGTCCGCTCCAGGCCGTGGGGCCCGCAAGGCCTCGAGTTGATTGCCACAGCCTGGCGATTGGATCTCAAGTCAGAACTCGTCCTGGTCGGCGACGAAGGGACCACGGAGATTCGCGGTGCCACCAGGCGTCAGGGGGTAGAAGTCGCCGCCCGAGGGGCAAGTCTGGGGCCCGCTCTACGTCAATGGCAGCTTTACCTGGACCCATGCAGAATTTCGAAACGGAGACGCTATTCCTTTGGCGCCGGAATACACGGCCTATGGCGCGGCGATTCTGCAATGGCCAGAGGGCTTGACGTCTCAAATACAGGCGACGTACCTCGGAGTTCGGCCGCTCATCGAGGATCGGAGCATCAAGTCTCCTTCGTGGATCACATTCGATCTTTCCGAGCGGTATCGTGTGCCGGTCAAATTGCCCCATGGTCGGCTGGAAGCCTTTCTTTTCGTGCAAAACCTGTTCAACACCAAGTGGGAACAGGCTATCTTTGCGTTCGACTCGCGCCTGCGGAACGAGCCGACGGGGGTGATCGACATTCATTTTGTACCGGGCAATCCACGGACGGTGATGGGTGGACTTGCCTGGTATTTCTAGCCGATTGCGGGGAAAAGCCTCCGTTCATTCGGTATACTGAAGCCGCTCGTGCTGAGCCTCTCGAAGCAACCAAATCAGTGTTACGAGTCTGTTCGCATGTCGACGTTCAAGCCCCTCTCTCGATCCTTCTTTAATCGTCCCACACTGGTTGTGGCTCGCTCACTGGTCGGTAAGTATTTGGTGCGTGAGAACAGGAAGGGAACGATTCTGGGCAAAATCATCGACGTGGAAGCGTACGTCGGCGTAGAGGACAAGGCCTGTCATGCCTCGAAAGGGAGGACTGCGAGAACTGAGGTCTTGTTCGGTCCCCCAGGGATCTCCTATGTCTACCTGATCTATGGTATGTACCACATGTTGAATGTGGTCACGGAGCGACCAGAATTTCCTGCTGCCGTGCTGATTCGAGCGATTGAAGTCGATGGCGAGTTGATTGATGGACCCGGGAAGCTCTCCCGCGAGCTGGAGATCGATCGGTCGTTGCATCGACTCGATATGACGAATGGACAAGCCTTTTGGTTTGAAGATCGTGGCAAACGAGTAACCACTAGGCAGGTCGGAACCTTTCCCAGAATTGGCGTGGACTATGCCGGGGAGTGGGCGAAAAAACACTGGCGATTTAGGTTGACCGAAACGGGCTAAGCAAAAGAACTGTTTGAGGTATGGAAAGAATTCGAATGGGCGAAACAGGGGAAGTCTTGAAGCCCAAGCCTTCCCCTGTGGAAGATGAGAAATTAGTCGATCTTGCGCTCGCCGGTAATCTTGGTCGCGGAGGTCACCGGTGGAGCAATCTTGATGTCCGGTCCCTGTACGTTTGGAAGCCTGCCGGCACCCTGCTCTTGCGTGATCCGCGCATTGTCCGTCTTCACGAGCTCCTGCTTGCTGTGGTGGTCGTCAAATCCCGCTGCCTTCAGCAGAGAGGATGCCCCACCCGCGTTCGCCTGGCCGGGATCGTTTGCAGTCGCCTGGCCGTTTACTGGACTGCCCGAGTTCTGCATCGGGTAACCCTCATGCTTGGGGAGCAGCGCCGGGTTCGCCGACGCGACCGAGCACGCAAGCAGAATTGAGGAAGCTGTCGCAAGCACACCGGTAAGAAGTTTCATGCCTGTTCTCCCTTAGAAAAATAAGGATAATAGACTGTCATGCGTTACGAGTTATCAAGTGTGAGGCCCATGCGCGCGGGCAGAATCATAGCGATAGACAGCATTTCTGTCAAACAGACCGAGGCACGGGAACTTGCCGCGTTGGCACGGTCGAGACGTGGTGAACGATCCAACAAAGCATGGTTGTGAGGCACGATGAAGTGTGGCTCGTCAGGTCGGTCGGCGAGGGGGACGCCGGCTACGTCCACGATGTCGAAATGCCGGTCCACGGCTAACCCCAGGAAGACGAATGGTCACGGTCGTGCCTTCCCCGACGGCACTGCCGATTGCGATCGTTCCGCCGTGTTCTTCGACGATTTTCTTGACGCTGGGGAGACCCAGCCCGATACCTGAGCGCTTCGTGGTGAAGAAGGGCTCAAAGACTTTATCGACGAGTTCGTCGGGGATAGGAACGCCGTCGTTCTTAATAAGAATTTGAACTTCTAGCCCTCGACCGGCACGATGTTGTGTGACCTGGATATGAAGATGGCCGCCAGGAGACATCGCCTCGGATGCGTTCCGGAAAATACTCAGGAACGTCTGTTGGAGTTTGGCCTCATCGCCACGCACCGGCGCGATGATATTGGCATAGTCCTTGGTGACTTGAATACGGGTCGCCTCCAAATCGGTGCCTACCACCACTAGCGCACTCTCGAGTACTTCCG
>JAAUPT010000055.1 GCA_012032965.1 Nitrospira sp. | reverse complement strand
GATCGGCCACTGAAGCCGTAGCGACATAGGGAATGCCATGTGCCATGGCGATGCGAGGGACATTTTTTCCGGTGCCTACGAGGTTGCCCGGGGCTTCACCGACCGCCTGCGTCGTATTCGTCCGCGCAAAGGGAGGCGTCGCCCCGGACCGTTGAACGCCGGTGTTCATGTAGGCCTCGTTGTCGTAACAGAGGTAGAGGACATCGTCGTTTCGTTCGAACATCCCAGACAGGCACCCGAACCCAATGTCGACCGTCGCGCCGTCGCCGCCCTGGGCGACGACTTTGACATCATCTCGACCCTTTGCGCGCAACGCCGCCGCGACCCCGCTCGCCACCGCCGGAGCATTGCCGAACAACGAGTGCATCCAAGGTATTTGCCAAGCACTTTCTGGATAAGGACTGGAAAAGACTTCCAGGCAGCCGGTGGCATTGATGGCAATCAACCGATTGTTCGATGCGCGCATCGCGGCGTCGATCGCATAGCGCGCCCCCCAAGGCTTCTCCACATCCCTGACAGGCACGATGGCCGGAGTTCAGGGAATTCGTGCGATCCAGTCGCGACTGCACCGTGCGAGCCTCCTCATCGAGCAAACGATTACCCGCCGTGTGGGTTCCGGTCTGATAAAACTTGATGCGTTGGGTCGTCATCGAAAGCTCCTTCAGACCACTTTTGTACCAATAGTATTCACGGCTCGAATCAGTTGCTCCGCGAGTGGTCCCGCTCGTCGCTGCTCGTGCCTGCGAGCAAGTTCTTCGTCAACCACTCTCAGGTTCAAATCCAGGAAGTAGGGTTCGCTCAGATGCTCTGCGCAGGCATCACGAACCACCTGTTTCAGCGACTCAGCGGAAATCGACCGTCCTCCCAATCCAGCAATGACCGTGTGCACGGGGATAGGCAACCCATTCAACGCCATCCGAACATCAGCGGACACGATGCCTCCGATTCCCACCGCCAGATCCTTTTCAACAATGATCACACGTGAAATACCTTCGAGCACGGCGCGCAGCTGCATGGCGGGAAACGGTCGGTAGCAACCGATCTTCACGCACCCAACCGCGATCCCTTCATCGCGCAACCCGTCCACGGCGTCTTTGATCGTGCCGATCACGGATCCGAGTGCGATCACGACCGTATCGGCATCGGTCATTCGATAGGCCCTGTAGAGATCTCCTGATCCTCGATGAAAATGCTGTTCGAATGCGCCCGCAATTTCCGGCAGCAGCGTCAACGCCCGAACGTGTTGGCGATGCGCCAGGTACTTCACCTCGGTGAAGGCTTCGGGCCCCACCATCGCGCCAATGGAGATTGGCTCACTCGGATCCAGCACCTGAACCGGCGAGAAAGGAGGCAGAAACGAATCGACTGCAGACTGGTCAGGGAGATCGATCGGTTCATAGGCGTGGGTCAGGATGTAGCCATCCATGCACACCATCACCGGGCAGCTCAGCTCCTCCGCCAATCGAAACGCTTGGATGTGGAGATCCGCCGCCTCCTGATTCGTTTCTGCGTACAACTGAATCCAACCAGCATCGCGCAAGGCCATGCTGTCGGAATGGTCGTTCCAGATATTGATCGGTGCGCCGACCGCACGGTTCGCGATCGTCATGACGATCGGCAGCCCCAGTCCCGCCGCGTTGTACACGGCTTCGGCCATGAAGAGGAGTCCCTGGCTCGTCGTCGCAGTGTAGGTCCGTGCCCCGGTCGCCGAGGCTCCTATCAAGACACTGAGAGCGCCGAATTCCGATTCCACATTCAGGTACTGACAGCGGCCGGCGTCGCCCTGTTTGACCATGCGCGACAACCGTTCGACGATATGCGTCTGTGGCGAGATGGGATAGGCCGCAATGACCTCCGGTCGGCACAAGACCACTGCCTCGGCAACGGCTTGCGATCCTTCAATTTGCGCGCGCATGGTGTTTGTCGCCCCTTTCATCCACCGCACATGTGAGAACATAGTCGTATCCGTCTTTTGCGGCGGCCGCATTCGCCTCGCCCAAAGATCCCGTAAACTTCTGGCGCATCGCCGACTGGACCGATACCAGCGCAATGACTCCCGTCATCGCAGCAAAGGCGCCCAGCAACGGCGTATTCGCGATCGGGCGTTTCATATGCTTCACCCCGATGTCCGAGGCCGGTATGACACACACATGATCGCTCGGAATCGATCTCAGAAATTCTCCGATCCCTAATTCGTCCAACGAGAAAGTCGAATTGATGAGGACGTAACCGTCCGGTGACAAGCCTGCGAAGAGTTCAACCTGGTGGAGCAGGGTCGGATCCTGCACGATCAGCACATCAGGATGTGTCACGGCTTCGCGGGTACGAATCGGCTGTGTATCGATGCGACAGAAGGCCATCACCGGCGCCCCCATCCGCTCCGATCCGAAACTGGGGAACGCGAGCGCATGCTTGCCATCTGCGAACGCAGCCGTCGAAAGCAGTTCCGCGGCCGTCACCACCCCTTGCCCACCTCGACCATGAATGCGAACCGTCAACATGACTATAGGTACATCCTCAAACCATCGATCTCTTGGTATGATGATACATGTCTGTACTTGCTCAAGAGATTAGGCGTGCGCCTGCGTCTCTCACATGTGTGCGCAATCATCGTGCCATGTGCGCCGAAACAGATACGAGCAGGGTGTGGCTCACGTCGCTTACAAGTCGTTTAAAAGAGAGGCGGTTGAGAGAAATCATCGCTGTACCCATCAGGCAAAAGACCCCAGACCGATCACGGGCTCTGTTGCAAGATGCTACAGACGCGGACACCGAAACTAATGTTGGTCAACATTTCCATTCGACATCAGCCATCGCGTCATGGTTGCCACTTGTGCCTGTGAATTGTTGTGGCTTTCCAGAAGGCACGATGATAGAGAGACGGTGATGCGCAGCAGATACGTAACGCTGTTTGACATCTTAGGGTTCAAGGTCCGGCTCAATCTGAGTTGGGTCTTCCTTGTCGTGTTGGCCACCTGGTCGCTGGCGCGTTGGTACTTCCCTGAGTATTATCTCGGCCTTTCCGATTCTGCCTATTGGTGGATGGGCACCGTCGCAACGATGGGCCTATTGGGGTCGCTCGTTTTCCACGAGTTCGCCCACTCTCTGGTCGCACGGCACTATGGGCTTCCGATCAGCACGATCACCTTGCTCGTCTTTGGTGGCGTGGCGCAGATGGAGAAAGAACCGCCCAGTCCTAAAGCGGAATTTCTCATGGCGATTGCCGGCCCCATCTCCAGCTTCGCTCTGGGCGCTGCATTCTATCTGGCATTCGAAGTCGGGTATCAGATACAGCTTCCCCTTCCCGCTCTGGGAGTTCTCAGGTGTCTGGCATTCGGCAACGGCCTCCTGGGCGGATTCAATCTGATCCCAGCCTTTCCGCTTGACGGTGGGCGCGCTCTGCGAGCCGGTTTGTGGCAATGGACAAAAGATTTCCGTCGTGCCACTCGCTGGGCGTCGATGGCTGGATCGATTCTAGGTTTTATTCTGATGTTGTCGGGAGTCGCTCAGGCCTTCTCCGGCAACTTTATAGTGGGGGTCTGGTGGTTCATTGTCGGCTTGTTCCTGCGGGGAACGGCCAAGGCCTCATACTACCAGGTGGTTGCCCGGACGATGCTGGGAAGCGAGCCAATCCAGCGATTCATGACGCCGAACCCGGCTTCCGTCTCACCGGCTCTTTCCGTGGATAAGTTGGTCGAGGAACATTTCTATCGATCCCTCCACACCATGTATCCGGTTGTCGACGATTCTCGTCTGGTCGGCTGCATTAGCTCGAAGCAAATCTCAGAAATCCCGCGCGACCAGTGGAATCGACTCCTCGTGCGTGATGTCGCCCTGCCCTGCTCGAAGGACAACACCGTCGACATCGAGACCGGCGCGCTGGCTGCTCTCGCAATTATGAACCGAACCGGCAATAGCCAGCTCATAGTAATGGACGGGGATCGTCTTGCCGGTATCGTGACGCTCAAGGACCTGCTGAAATTGCTCGCCTTGAAATTGGATCTGGAGGGAGTCGCATGAGCAGAGATACTACCATGAAGCATGATGACCGCACCGAGTTGCCAGTTGACCACAACGCTTTGGTCATAGGCTATCGGACGCTCACATGGAATTTGACCACGGTGGCCGCTACTCTCCTGTTTGGGCTCGCGGCGGTGCAGGCCGCGCAGGAGCACCCGGGCTCTCAGGCTCAGGCAACCGACGCAGCCCATCCGCCACTCTACCAGAACCTGGGCGCACTTCATTACCAAGTCACGATGAGCGTGCCGCTCGCGCAGCGGTACTTCGATCAGGGATTGCGGATGCACTACGCGTTTAACCACGGGGAAGCAATCCGGTCTTTTCAGGAAGGGGTGCGGCTCGATCCGGACTGCGCGATGTGCTACTGGGGTATCGCGCTCGCCTATGGCCCCAATATCAATGCGCCGATGGATACCGCAAGCGGCCGTCTCGCCTATGCCGCGCTTCAACAGGCGCTCAAGCACGAGAAGAAGGCGAGCGCGCATGAACGAGCCTTGATCCAAGCTCTCGCGACGCGTTACGAAGCCGAGCCGCCGATCGATCGTGCCGAATTGGATGCCGCCTATGCGCGCACGATGGCCGATGTGGTCCAGCGCTTCCCGGATGACCTGGAAGTCAAGACGCTGTATGCGGAATCGCTGATGGACTTGAGCCCATGGGACTACTGGACCAGTGACGGCAAGCCAAAACCAAATACGACCAAGCTCTTATCACATCTCGAACAGATCTTGGCCGCGGCGCCGAATCATCCGGGTGCCAACCACTTTTACATCCATGCGGTGGAGGCGGTCCAACCAGAACGCGCGATCGAGGCCGCTGAGCGGCTCGCAGGCCTGATGCCTGGCGCGGGGCACCTCGTTCACATGCCGGGCCATATCTATATTCGGGTCGGCCGGTACGAGGATGCCATCAAGGCCAACGAACATGCAGTACATGCCGATGAGACCTACATTCACGACCACAGTCCCGTGACCGGCATCTATGTGCTGGGATACTACCCACACAATTATGACTTCCTGGCATTCGCCGCAAGCATGATCGGCCGAGAGAAGCAGGCCATCTCCGCTGCCGACAAGATCGCGTCTTTAGCGCCGAAGGACCTGCTGCGCGAACAAGGGATGACATTTCTACAGCATCACCGCACGCGCAATCTGCAGATGCGCGTGCGGTTCGGCCGCTGGGATGACCTGCTGGGCGCAGATGCGCCCGCGGAGGATTTGCCACACGCCCGTGCGATATGGTTGTATGCGCACGGCCGAGCGCTGGCAACACGCGGCCACCTCAAGGCAGCCGACGCAGCACTAGCACAGTTGCACGCCATAGCTCGTGATCCTCAGGTGAAGTCGCTGCAGCTTGAATTCAACACATCCGGCGCCGTGCTCGGAATTGCCGGCGGGGTGCTTGCGGGCCACATCGCCGCAGCCAAGGGCGATCTCACCCGCGCCATCGATCGTCTACAGGAAGCCGCGCGTCGTGAAGACGCGCTTGTGTATGGTGAACCGCCTGAATGGACGGTACCGGTAAGACAGGAACTCGGACCGTTGCTCCTCAAGGCGGGACGCCCTGATGAGGCCGAGCGGGTGTTTCGCGAAGATCTAAAGCGTTTCCCCCAAAACCTCTGGTCGCAGCAAGGCCTCGCCGAAGCACTCCGCTCATTGAACCGTGGGACGGAAGCCGAAGCGATCATCGAGCGCGTGCGCGCCATTCGTGCGTCCGCCCAAGAATAGAAGATCGACGTAGTTCTGATTGCTCAGACGCCAGCCCGATTATCTGGGAACTGGAATGGAAATCGAGACCGCGCCCAGCACATCGTCGAGCTTGTAATCCCGCTTCGGACTCTGTGGGTGCGCATTATGACAGGTGACGCAGACGGGCGACACCGCATTGTCCGCGTACAAGGCTTGAAACCGCCTCTCGCCTCCCTCCGTGACAAACCCCCTATAGGGACGATCGGGGTCCGCCATGATGGCTTCCAACGCCTTTTTCTCGAACTCATTCGTGGGTCCGCTCAGTTTATTGATCGGGTGAAGGCTGATCAGCCGGTATTGGACCTTGACTCCTGTGAGCGCAGCTAGCCGCGAGGACTCCTGAAAGAATTGAGCGGGCAGCGGCAATGCCTTTTCCGAGCGCCAGTGTTCGGAGGATTCGATCACTCCACGCCGTTGCATCCCCTCGACCACATGCACAGTGTAAAACGTCCGGTCGGACGTCAATACGGCATGAATGTAATCCACCACGGTTTCTGCGGGAACCAAGGCCGATTCCTTGCCGGCCAATCCGGTTCCCCAACCCACGAGTAGGAATAGCATGACCCCCAACCCTGAGGTAAGCGTCTTTCTCCATGACATAGCATCCTCCCTTCGCTAGAGCCGTCTAGTCAGGAGACAGAGATCCCCATGTCATCCAGCTCTATATATTTATGCGGTTGGCGATCAGTGATTCTACCACCGAGGGATCGGCGAGTGTCGAGGTATCTCCAAGGTCGCCCAGTTCGTTCGCGGCAATCTTGCGCAGGATACGGCGCATGATTTTCCCCGAGCGTGTCTTGGGGAGACCCTCGGCCCATTGGATGTAGTCGGGTTTGGCAATCGGCCCGATTTCCTGCCGCACCTGTTCAAAAAGTGCGGCGCGCAATGTTTCCGATGGCTCGACGCCTTTCTTCGGCGCCACATAGGCGTAGATTCCCTGGCCCTTGATTTCGTGTGGAAACCCGACGACGGAGGCTTCAGCCACATCCGGATGCTTGGCCAGCGCACTCTCCAACTCGGCCGTCCCCATACGGTGACCAGACACATTTAAGACATCGTCGATTCTCCCGGTGATCCAATAATATCCATCGGCATCGCGTCTTGCACCGTCTTCAGTGTCATAGAGACCGGGAAATCGGCTGAAATAGGTTTTGAGGTATCGATCATGGCTTCCATAAATCGTGCGAGCCAGCGCAGGCCAGGGTCTTGTGATCACCAACCGGCCCTCGCCTGCTCCTGCGAGGATGTTTCCTTTCTCATCCACGATAGCGGGGACCACGCCGAAAAACGGCTTCGCGACGGACCCAGGCTTCAACTCCATCGCGCCGGGGCAATGGAGTCAAGAGCAACCCACCCGTTTCTGTCTGCCACCAGGTATCGGCAATGGGACAGCGTTCCTCACCGACGACGCGATGGAACCATTCCCATGACTTGGGATCGATAGGCTCCCCGACGCTACCCAGCATACGCAGGCTCCGACGGCTGGTCTTCTTCACCGGTTCATCGCCTTGCGCCATCAGAGAACGTATCGCGGTGGGCGCGGTATAGAAAATATTGACCTGATGCTTGTCTACCAACTGCCACAAACGAGAGTGATCGGGATAGTTGGGCACGCCTTCGAACAGCAGCGTGATCGCCCCGTTGGCCAGCGGGCCATACACGCTATAGGTATGGCCTGTCACCCAGCCGATGTCCGCCGTACACCAATAGACCTCGCCCTCTTGGTAATCGAAAGCATACCGATGAGAGATCGCAGCGAACAACAAATAGCCGCCCGTCGTATGCACAACGCCCTTCGGTTTCCCGGTGGAACCGGAGGTATACAGGATAAACAGCGGATCTTCCGCGTCCATCTCCACCACCGAACATTCGGACGACCTGCCGGCCATGGCTTCGTGGTACCAGACATCCCGCGAACGGTCCCATGGAATCTCTACACCGAGACGTTTGACGACCAGAACTGTCTTGACGCCCGGGCATTCGCTCAATGCCTGATCCGTTTTCTGCTTGTGGTCGATCGCCTTGTTTCCGTGCCGATAGCCGTCGACCGTGACCACCAGACGGGAATGACAGTCTTGGACGCGATGTTTGAAAGCCTCGGCGGAAAACCCGGCAAACACGACGGAATGGATCGCGCCGATACGGGTGCAGGCAAGCATGGCAAAGACGGCTTCCGGAACCATCGGCATGTAAATGCACACCCTGTCTCCCTTGCCGATGCCGCGTTCCTTGAACACGTTCGCCAGTCGGCAGACCTGTTCATGCAACTCGCGATACGTGATCGTGCGACACTCGCCTGGCTCATTTCCCTCCCACATAATCGCCGTCTGCGCACCACGCGTCGCCAGATGACGGTCGACACAATTGAAACAGGCGTTCAGCCGCCCCCCTTCAAACCAACGGACATGCCCTTTTGAGAAATCCCAATCGAGCACCTTGTTCCAGCGTGCAGACCAGCTCACAAACCGATCTGCCTGCTCGGTCCAAAAGCCTTCGGGATCATCGATCGAACGTCGGTACAGATCGCGATACCGTGGTTCCGTGATATGGGCGCTTCTGGAACTCATCGGGAATAGGATAGCGTTTTTGGCT
>JAAUPT010000054.1 GCA_012032965.1 Nitrospira sp. | reverse complement strand
TGCGCCGGCAATGACGCCGACCGGCTCACCCTTTTCCACCAGACGCCCGCGCGCCAGATCACGGCCGTAACAGGCACGGCACACACCGCGCGGCGATTGACAGGTCAGCACGGACCGGATCTTGACACGGTCGACTCCGGCCTCTACGATCGACTTCGTCAACTCTTCATTGATCTCTTCGTTCCACGATACAATGATTTCACCGGTGACGGGGTCACGAATATCTTCCGCCGCCAAACGACCAAGAACACGCTCCTCTATCGGTTGAATAATTTCACCGCCTTCGACCAGTGCGCTGACAAGAATGCCGTCACGCGTCCCGCAATCGATCTCATTGATAATGACGTCTTGAGCGATGTCGACTAACCGCCTGGTGAGGTATCCTGAGTTGGCGGTCTTCAACGCCGTATCGGCAAGTCCCTTACGGGCACCGTGAGTCGAAATGAAATACTGCAACACCGTCAACCCCTCGCGGAAGTTGGCGGTGATCGGAGTTTCAATGATCTCACCGGACGGCTTGGCCATCAGCCCGCGCATTCCACCCAACTGCCGAATTTGCTGCGAGCTGCCTCGAGCACCGGAATCCGCCATCATAAAGATCGGGTTGAACGATTCAGCCTTCGCCGGATCACCTCCCGCACCGAGCTCCTTCATCATCTCATTGGCAACCTGCTCAGTGACGTGTGCCCAAATGTCGATCACCTTGTTGTACCGTTCTCCATTGGTGATCAAACCGTCTGAATATTGCTTCTCGATCTCATTCACTTCACGCTGCGCCTTCCCGATAAAGTCTTCCTTCTTGCTCGGGATATGCATGTTGTCGATACAGATCGACAAACCAGCCCTGGTGGCATTGGTAAAACCAATTTCTTTGATCTTATCGAGGAACTCGACGGTATCACGATGACCGGTCTGACGGTAGACGGAGTCAATGAGCTTCGTCATCTCTTTCTTGGTCATAAGCTTATTCGCGTTGGCGAAGGGTACGCCCGGGGGAAGAATTTCGGACAGCAACACACGACCAACGGTCGTCTGCACTATCGAGCCCGCGATGCGAACCTTGATTCTCGCATGCTCTTCCATTTCTCGCGCATCAAAGGCAATTCGAACCTCTTCGGGAGACCCAAACACCTTCCCCTCGCCTTTCGCACCCAATCGTTCTTTGGTCAGCCAGTAACAACCTAACACCATATCCTGCGACGGCACTGCAATCGGTCTCCCGTTGGCCGGTGAGAGAATGTTATTGATCGACATCATCAGAACCCGTGCTTCAACCTGTGCCTCGACCGATAAGGGGACGTGCACCGCCATCTGATCTCCGTCAAAGTCAGCGTTGAACGCGGCGCAGACGAGCGGGTGCAATCGGATGGCTTTGCCTTCGACCAACACAGGGTCAAAGGCTTGGATACCCAACCGGTGAAGGGTCGGCGCACGATTCAGCAACACCGGATGCTCTCGAATCACTTCATCCAGGACATCCCAGACCTCCGGTCGCTCCTTTTCAACCAGCCGCTTCGCGCTCTTAATGGTGGTGGCCGCTCCCCTTGCTTCCAGCTTGTGGAAGATAAACGGCTTGAACAGCTCCAGCGCCATTTTCTTTGGCAAGCCACATTGATGGAGGCGCAGCTCTGGACCAACGACAATGACCGTACGCCCGGAGTAATCAACACGTTTTCCCAACAGGTTCTGCCGGAACCGACCTTGTTTTCCCTTCAACATATCACTCAGCGATTTCAGCGGACGCTTGTTGGGTCCACGGATGGCGCGTCCACGACGACCATTATCGAAAAGCGCATCCACAGCCTCTTGCAGCATCCGCATCTCATTCCGGATGATGACGCCCGGAGCCTTCAGTTCCATCAATCGCTTGAGACGATTATTTCGATTGATCACACGACGGTAGAGGTCGTTTAGATCAGACGTGGCAAACCGCCCACCATCGAGCGGAACCAAGGGACGTAACTCCGGGGGGAGAACCGGGATCACATCCATGATCATCCACTCCGGCTTATTCCCAGACTTGCGGAACGCCTCTAACACTTTCAAACGTTTGGCGTATTTCTTCTTCATCGCAGCCGATGTCGACGCCTTGGCCTTTACTTGTAGGTCATCCCACAACGCATTAATATCGATCTTCCTCAGCAAATCGCGAATGGCTTCAGCACCGATTCCAACCTTGAATCCGCTTGATCCAAACTCCGAGATGAGCGTGCGGAGCTTGTCTTCCGGAACCAATTCCTTTTCCGAAAGGTCGGTTGAGCCTGGATCCACGCACACATAGCTTTCAAAGTAGAGAATCTTCTCCAATTGCTTGAGACTCATATCAAGCAAGGTCCCGATCCGACTCGGGACCCCCTTCAAAAACCAAATATGCGCGACGGGGGCGGCGAGCTCGATATGCCCCATACGCTCGCGACGAACCTTCGATTGAATGACCTCGACACCACACTTATCGCAGACGATCCCACGATGTTTCATCCGCTTATACTTACCGCAATTGCACTCCCAGTCTTTAGTGGGACCGAAAATCTTGGCACAGAACAGCCCATCTTTCTCCGGCTTGAATGAACGATAGTTGATCGTCTCCGGCTTCTTGACCTCGCCATATGACCACGAGCGGATTTTCTCGGGCGATGCAATGCGAATGCGCATCGAATCGAACGACACAGAATCCCGCTGTTTCTCAAACAATGTATATACGCCTTCCAAGGTAATGACCTCCTCTGATGCCGGTTTTCCTCCGGCACACAAGCGGTTAGTCTTGCGATTTGACCAACTCTACATCGAGCCCCAAGCTCTGTAATTCCTTGACCAGCACATTGAACGACTCAGGTAAGCCGGGCTCAAGGAATGGTTCGCCTTTGACAATCGCTTCATACATACGTGATCGGCCCGGCACATCGTCAGATTGACAGTGAGAAACTCTTGCAGAGTCGACGCAGCACCATAGGCTTGGAGTGCCCAGACTCCATTTCCCCTAAGCGCTGCCCCCCAAACTGAGCTTTGCCGCCTAGCGGCTGCTGGGTGACCAGAGAATATGGGCCGATGGATCGGGCGTGGATTTTGTCGTCCACCAGATGGTGAAGCTTAAGGACATACATATACCCAACAGTGACCGGACTACTGAACGACTCACCTGTCTTACCGTCGATGAGCTGAGACTGGCCGCTCATCGGCAACTTCGCCTTCTTGAGTAGATCCTTGATTTCCTTTTCAGCCGCTCCATCGAACACCGGGCTCGCCACCTTGATACCAAGTGCTTTCGCCGCCCACCCAAGGTGAGTCTCGAGGATTTGGCCCACGTTCATACGGGAGGGCACGCCGAGCGGATTCAGGACGATCTCAACCGGAGTTCCATCTGGCAAATAGGGCATATCCTCTTCCGGCAGGACCCTCGATACGACACCCTTGTTCCCATGTCGACCGGCCATCTTGTCGCCGACTTGGATCTTGCGTTTCATCGCGATGTATACCTTGACAAGCTTGATGACACCCGGAGGCAGCTCATCACCCCGCTTTAAGCGGCCAACCTTCTCATCATACAACGTCTGAAGGATTTCAATCTGTTCCTTCGCTCGCCGCTCGACGTCTTCCAGCTCCTTTTGCTCATCAGGATCACTGAGAATAATGTAGCGCACGGTATCGTCAGGCAATCGACGGAGAATCTCAGCCGTCAACTTCCCCTTCTTTTCAAGATGACGTCGCCGCTCTCTGGATCCATGAGATCGCGACCCACCACCTTACCAAGCAACAACTTCCGTATCTTCTTCGTCTTTTCTTCATCGATAATCCGCAACTCTTCGTGGTGATCCCGCTGCAACTTCATCTGGTCATCGGTCTCGATGCTTTTCGAGCGCTCGTCCTTATCCAGGCCTTTACGCGAAAAGATCTTCACATCAACAACGATACCCTCTACTCCAGGAGGAACGGTCAGCGACGTATCCTTTACATCACCGGCCTTTTCACCAAAGATTGCACGGAGCAGCTTTTCTTCAGGCGTCAGCTGGGTTTCACCTTTAGGAGTCACCTTTCCAACCAGAATGTCACCCGGCTTCACTTCAGCTCCGACACGGATAATGCCACTCTCGTCCAAATTCCGCAGTGCCTCTTCACCGACATTGGGAATATCCCGAGTCACATCTTCTTTGCCTAACTTGGTATCTCGGGCTTCCACTTCGAACTCTTCGATGTGGATAGAAGTAAACGCATCTTCACGGACTAATTTTTCACTGAGCAGGATCGCATCTTCAAAGTTGTACCCACCCCATGGCATAAAAGCTACGAGCACATTCTTACCCAGCGCGAGCTCCCCATGATCAATAGCCGGCCCGTCGCCAAGCACTTGTCCTTTCTTCACCGGTTGCCCTATCCCAACCACGGGAGTCTGCGTAATACAGGTATTTTGATTGGAGCGCTGGAACTTGATTAGGTCGTACACGTCGAGCCCGGAATCTTTCCCTTTTTGCCGTCTTTCGAATCAGCCCGCACCACGATCCGAGTCGCATCAACACTCTCGACGACCCCGGCTCGGCGGGCTTGGATGACGTATCCCGAGTCCCGGGCCACCACGGCTTCCATCCCGGTCCCGACCAAAGGCGACTCGGAAGTCAGCAATGGGACAGCCTGGCGCTGCATATTAGAACCCATCAAAGCACGGTTGGCATCGTCATGCTCTAAAACGGCACGAGAGCAGTCGCCACGCTCACGACTTGCTTCGGCGAAACGTCCATGTAGTCGATCCGATCCGAAGTCGCCATGACAAAGTCTCCACCATGGCGACACGAAACCGTTTCCGACACCAACCTCCCCGACCCATCTAGTTTTGAATTGGCCTGAGCGATGATGTACTTGTCACCCTCAATTGCCGAAAGAAATTCGATCTCGTCGGTCACTCGCCCTTTCGCGACCTTCCGGTATGGCGCCTCAATGAACCCGAACTGATTGATACGTGCATAGGTCGCCAGAGATGTGATCAATCCAATATTTGGACCCTCCGGTGTTTCGATTGGACAAATTCGGCTGTAATGAGAAGGATGCACATCTCGAACTTCAAACCCGGCCCGCTCTCTCGTGAGTCCGCCTGGACCCAACGCTGAAAGCCGCCGCTTATGCGTGATTTCAGCCAAAGGATTCGTTTGGTCCATAAACTGGGAAAGCTGACTACTGCTAAAGAACTCCTTTACGGCCGCAACGACCGGTTTGGCGTTGATAAGATCGTGCGGGAGTACCGTTTCCATATCAAGGAGATTCATGCGCTCCTTGATACTTCGCTCCATCCGAACCAACCCCAGCCGAAATTGATTCTCCAGTAATTCTCCCACGGACCGGACACGACGATTGCCCAAGTGGTCAATGTCGTCAATTTCGCCTTTTCCAATCTTGAGGTTGACCAGGTAGCGAATAACTTCCACGATATCCTGAGCCGTCAGGGTCCGCTGCTCGAGAGGTAGGTCCAATCCAAGTTTTTTATTGAGCTTCAGCCGGCCGACCGGGGACAAATCGTAGCGCTTGGAGTTCAAAAACAAATTATCGAACAAAGCCCGGGCCGTGTCGACGGATGGGGTCTCACCGGGGCGGAGACGGCGATAGATTTCGACCATCGCTTCTTCCTTTGACCCGATTTTATCCATCTCCAAGGTATCAAGGATCACCGGCGTCGCAGTGGCCATATCGAGGTAGATCACCTTGAATTCTTCAACATTGCTCTCGGTAATCTGCTCGACAATCTCGGCAGTCAACCGCTGATTCTTCTCCGCGATCTTCTCTTTCTTCGAATCGACCAATTCCGTGAGAATGGCGCGCCCCACCAACTCAGCGGGAAGCATAGGAATTTCCCTCACTCCTGCCGCCTTTAGCTTAGCGATGACACCCTTGGTTAGCCTGGCACCTTCCTTCGCCAACGGTTCCTTGCTATTTTTATCCGTAACCTCAACCGTGCATCGAAGCCCATGGTGGATTTCCGGATCAAGCTTACGGAACATCTTCCCATTCGACACCCGAATTTCTTCGACAGGGTAGTACATCTTGAGCAAGTCGTCGCTCGAGAATGCGAACGCTTTCAGCAAGATGGTAGCCGGCATTTTCCGACGGCGATCGATGCGGACATAGAGAATGTCTCTGGCATCGAACTCGAAATCGAGCCACGAACCTCGATAGGGAATGATGCGCGCAGAATACAACACCTTGCCGCTCGCATGAGTCCGCCCTTTATCATGCGTAAAGGACGCACCTGGCGATCGATGCAGCTGACTGACGACAACTCGTTCAGTCCCATTGACGATAAAAGTTCCTCGCTCGGTCATGAGGGGCAATTCACCGACATAGACCTCTTGCTCGCGCACGTCGAGCACTTTTTTGCGAGGACCTTTATCTTCCTTGTCAAATACCACCAGACGGACACGCAACTTGAGCGGAACAGCGAAGGTCATCCCTTGCTCAAGACATTCACGTTCGTCGTATTTCGGCGTGCCTAACGTGTAACTCGAAAACTCAAGCATGGCGGTATTGTTGTAGTCTGGAATGGGGAAGACACTGGCCAACGCCGCCTGCAATCCATGATCTTTTCGACGCTCAGGCTCCGCCTCAAGCTGCAAGAACTCTTCATAGGAACGCTTCTGAATCTCGATCAGATCTGGGATGTCGATGTTCGTGCGGATGCGAGAATAATCTTTTCGCTCGACGAACTCCTGCAGAGTCGTTTCGGACATTCCTCCCCCTCCACGCTGGTTGGCGGTGAACAACTGTCGCCGGTCGAAACAGGATGATGCTGGGCGAGAAACACGCCCCCATCAACCAACGAATGACCCACGACTATGACGAATTCCTTGCCTACTTGACTTCGACCTTTGCACCGCTTTCTTCGAGCTTCTTCTTTATCGTGTCAGCTTCTTCCTTGGTCACCCCTGTCTTGATTGGCTTCGGCGCACCCTCGACAAGATCCTTGGCTTCCTTGAGTCCAAGACTCGTCAGTTCTCGCACCACTTTAATGACTTGAATTTTCTTATCAGCGGGCGCAGACGCAAGAACGACGTCAAACGCCGTCTTTTCCTCAGCGGGAGCTGCAGCCCCGCCACCAGCAGGTGCCGCAGCAATCGCAACCGGAGCTGCCGCCGTCACACCAAACCGAGTCTCCAACCCTTTCACTAGTTCGGCGAGATCCAGCACGCTCATGCCTTCGATCGCCTTAATCAGTTCCTCTTGTGACAATTTTCCCTCTGTAGCTGGCATGTCCCCTTCTCCTTTCCGTTTATCCTGAATGGCTGCAATGACCCATACAAACTTCGACAAGACTGCGTTTAGCGTATAGACGACTCCACGAATCGGCCCCTGCATGGCCGAAAGCAACATAGCAATAAGCACTTCTTTTTTTGGCAGCTTCGCAACGGCCGTCAGTTCATCCGGCTGGAGAATCTTGCCCTCCAGCACCCCGGCCTCATCCGAATCTTCTCTTCACGCTTCTCCGCACCGATAAAATCTCTTAAAATCTTTGTCGGCAATACAGGGTCGTCATACCCAATGACAACACCGGTCGGACCTTTCAGATGCATCTTGAGTCGACCAATACCGTTCCCTCTGCAGCGCGAGCAGCAAGGGTGTTTTTGATGATTCGATATTCGGCCTTGACTCCACGGAGCTGCTTGCGCAATTCCGTAACTTGATTGACTGGAAGACCGACGCATTCCGTCAAGATAGCCAGTCGCGCACGACCAAACTTTTCAGCCAATTCTGCTATTGCCGCAACCTTCTCTTCCTTCTTCATCGCGCTCCCTCTTCGAAAAATCGCCAACCGTCAATCGAAAAACATACAATCATCCAATTTCCACCTGACGACATATGGCGCTCGATTAGCTCCATTGCTTTGTCAGCGCGGCAGCGTCTAATTGCACACCCGGACCCATCGTACTCGAAATCGTGGCACTTTTGAGATAACGCCCTTTGCACGAGGCGGGTTTTGCCTTGATGACGGACTCAATGATCGCGGATGCATTGTCGTACAGCTTCGTCGGCTCGAAGGACACCTTACCGACTGGCACGTGCACGATACCGGCTTTTTCAACTTTGAACTCAACACGGCCTTTCCTGATATCCGTGACAGCTTTTCCAACTTCGAAGGTGACGGTACCCGTCTTAGGATTCGGCATCAAGCCACGAGGGCCGAGCACTTTACCGAGCTTTCCAACCGACGCCATCAAGTCCGGAGTGGAAATCGCGCAATCGAAATCCATCCATCCGCCCTTAATTTTCTCCATCAAGTCATCCGACCCCACGTAGTCGGCGCCCGCCTTTGCCGCGCTTTCCTGCTCCTTTTCACCCTTCGCAAAAGACGAGAACACGGACCTTTTCCCCGTCCCATGAGGAAG
>JAAUPT010000053.1 GCA_012032965.1 Nitrospira sp. | reverse complement strand
GTTGTTCGACGAGCATTCCACAATCGGAACAGGGGTCTGTCGCGACTGTAGTCAAGCTATGCTCTTGGGCTCTCATGAGTCGCTACCTTCATGTTCGGACGAACACGTTGATTGCAGACTGCGGACATAAGTTCGCGTTCCGGTTTGGATCTCATAAAGCTCCACAAACGCTTCTTCAATGAGCCGGTGTGGTCTCGTTGGAGTCCCCACTGGATGGTCCGCAGTCGATTGTCCAGCGACGCCACGGTTCTTTCCAAATCCATCAGTCGATCGTTCGTGATAACCGGTCGTTCGAGCGGGATCATGTCTTCCTCCTTTCGATAGATTAGACGGCGCAGTGTCGAATGACGCCGATAACGAGCCCTTCGATATGAAACTCATCAGACGGGTGGACGATAATTGGCTGCATCGTCTCGTTGGCCGGACGGAGTTCGATATACGTACCTTTCTTGAAATACGTTTTGATCGTCGCTTCACGATTGACCAATGCGACGACGGTTTGCCCATTCTTGGCGGTTTCCTGCTTGCGCACCACGACGAGATCGCCTGGCAAGATTCCTTCATCTTTCATGGATTCTCCCTTGACCTTGAGGGCGAAGGTGTCTCCCCCACGCAACATGCTCGGCGGTACGTCTACGAGTTCGGATTGCGGAACCGGATCGATGGGGAAGCCGGCTGCAACGAGACCGGCCATGGGAATCACCGACTGCTGTCGCAATTGATCGAGCACAACCGAGACGACACCTGGAATCTTCCGCATGCCGGCTTCATAACGCGCCACGGATACGCGTGTGGTGTGTAGTGCGTCAGCCAGTTGTTGCTGTGTGAGGCCCAGTTCTTCACGGGAGCGTTTGAAGTCTTGCGCTTTCATAGTGTATCCATTGGTAACACATTATGATTCTCGCGTCAATAGGGCTCAGGTGATGCAATGTGTTATCGCGAAGGCCATCAAACTTGGGTTAGTTCCGTGGAATGAGATGCACAGCGCCTGCCTTGAACGCAGCTCGTACGTCGCTGCCGATGCGCACGTTCAGTTCTCGTAGTGCTGACTGCGTAATGAGAGCGGTGAGAGGAAATCCGCAGTCAAGAATCACTTGTACGAGGGCGCCCAGTGATGTGATGGTTTGGACGGTCCCCTTCAGGTGATTTCGGGCGCTTGTTTCCGCAGAACCTGTCAGTTCGAGCGTCACATCTTCAGCTCGGAGACAGACGAACACATCGGGTCCGAGGCTTGGTGGAGCGAGAGCCGTTAACGTGACTGTGCCGACTTGAACGGTCGCCAGCTCGTCTCGTACCACCATAATGGTTCCTTGGACAACCGTTTCAATCCCGACCACATGCGCAACCTCGGCATTCCTGGGCCGACTAAATACGTCCTGTGGCGGGCCTGTCTGTAGCACATGTCCGTTATCGATCACCGCCATCTGATCACCAAGGGCGAGCGCTTCGGTCCAGTCATGTGTCACCACGACAGAAGGAATGGCCAATTGTGTGAGGAGTCTGCGCAAATCTTTGCACAGGCGAGCCCTCATCGGGGCATCGAGCGCCGACAACGGTTCGTCGAGCAGCAACAGTCGAGGCCGCCGTGCGATCGCACGGGCCAGGGCGACCCGCTGCTGTTGTCCGCCCGAGAGCTGGGTGGGTTTCTGTTGGGCTATGGATTCAATGTGCAACAGACGCAAGACTTCGTCTACCCGAAGTTTCTTCTCCTGCGACGACAAGCCGGTCAGGCCATAGGCGATGTTCCCTTCTACGCTGTGGTGTGGAAACAGGGCATAGTCCTGTGCCATATAGCCAAGCCGGCGGGCTTGTGGGGGGACCGTCACACGAGCGGTGGCATCGAACCACATCCTGTCACCAACTGAAATGGTTCCTTCATCAGGCTGCTCAAGACCGGCCAAGCAGCGAAGGATCGTCGTTTTCCCGGATCCGGATGGACCGAACAGAATCGTGACGGAGGGTGGATCGAGCGGACAGCTGAGCTGAGCCGTAATGGAGGCCCGACCGACAAAGGTCTTCTGGAAGTTCAACGTTATTTCTGTGGCCATACCGACCACACGCGTCGATTGACGGCATACACCAGCAACAGCACGGCATAGGATACGACAAGGAGGAACGCCGACGTCTTTGCGGCACCGGCATAGTCGAGGGCCTGGACGTTGTCGTAGATCTCGATCGACACCGTGCGCGTGACGCCTTCGATGTTGCCGCCCACCATCAAGACGACGCCGAACTCGCCGAGGGTGTGGGCAAAGCTCAGCACGACGCCAGTAATGAGTCCGGCTGTCGAGAGCGGGAGGATGAGTTTCAAGAAGGTTGTTGGTTTCGAAAGCCCCAGTGTCCAGGACGCTTCGATCAGTTTCCGATCTACCTGCTCGAAGGCAGCGGCAAATGGCTGGACGGCAAAGGGCAGACTATAGAGGATGACGCGAGGAGCAGCCCTTGAAAACTGAACGGCAGTGGGTGGCCGACGATATCCGTGTAGAAGTGCCCGATTGGGCTATGTGGTCCGATGGCCACGAGAATATAAAACCCGAGTACGGTCGGGGGTAATACCAAGGGCAAGGCTACGATCGATTCGATAAGGAATTTCCAACGCCATTTGGAATAGGTCAACCAATAGGCGATAGGGAGGCCAATGGCCAGCAAAGCGATCGAGGTCAGGCTCGCTAGCTTGCATGTCACCCAAATAGCTGTCCAATTCATCGGGGCTCCGGAACAGTGAACCCATAACGCGTCATGATGACCTGTCCTTGTCGACTTTTCATGAATTCGAGGAACCGCTTCGCTGATTCTTCATGCCTCGATGACTTGAGAATCACGGCTCCTTGTTCGAGCGGCGGATGGGCCTCAGGGGGTATCTCCCAGTACGTCCCTTTATCCTTCATGGCGGGCGCAAGCGCCAGTGATAGCGCAATGATGCCGATATCGGCGGCTCCGGACTCAACGAATTGCGCGGCCTGAGAGACATTTTCCCCCAGGACCAACCGGTCTTTGGCCTCGTCGTAGGTGTTGAAATGTTGCATCGCGACGACTGCCGCGCGGCCGTATGGCGCATGTGTGGGGTTGGCAATGGCGATCTTTTTGATGGACGGTTGGCGAAGGGTCGGGAGCCCTTGTGTCACGTCGAACGGGGAGTTCGTGCCGAGCCCACAACACGATCCGGCCAACGGCATAGCGATAGAGCGATCCGGGAACGGTCAGGCCAGCTTCTTCCAATTTTTGTGGGTAACTGCTATCGGCAGAAAAGTAGAGGTCGAAAGGGGCACCGTGCTGAATTTGCGCGAAAAAGTTTCCGGATGATCCAAGCGATAATTTCACATGGGTACCGGTTGCCTGTTCGTATTGTGGGATAAGTTCCTTGAAGGCGAAATTCAAATCAGCCGCAGCGGCAATCGTGATGTCCTCTGCGTGCGCGAAGTTAGGGCTCAGCGTAATCAACAGGCTTAAAAAGACCACGAGTCGCTTCATGAGTTCTTTCCTAGACTCGCACGCGCAATTGAAGATAGAAGTAGTCTGCATCCTTGTTCCCTCCGCTCGGTAGACCCGCAGAAGGAGGGAGCCGGTCAAAGTAGGATCCCTTGAACCAATGCACGTATCCCACGTCAATATCCAGGTTCCCGTTGATCGCCCATTGTGCACGCAATTCGACGTCATGCCCTAACGAGTTGCCGGCCTGCCCGGTGGGATCTCGTAGACCGGAACTGCCGAAGAAGTCAGCAGCCTGAGCCAGAAACCAGACTCTATGTTTGACTTGTAGAATCCAGCCCGGTGATGGCGTGACGATGATCCGCCAGCCCGGCGAACTGAGATTTGTGCGAAAAAATGGACCCCAGATGCCGGTCGGCCCGTACTCCCAGCGGCGAGCTCCAAACAAGGTGTCGAAGCTTTCGCTTTGGCTATCGTCTGGCTGCCGATCCCCGCTGGCATAGTCATAGTGGAAGACCAGTCTCGGTGTCCAAGGGAAGCTGAACGTGTATCCAAGATCCACATGCTGAAAATGGGCAAAGTGATCAGTTTCCCCGCGTGTTCCGATCTGCCATGAACTCTCAACTTCGTAATCCGGTTCTCCCGGCGCTGGATCTTTGTACAGCCGTCCTCCCAATGTGGCGTAGGTGCGGTGGGGTGTCGCATTCGTGGCTCGTTTATCGTTCAAACCTAGGTAGTAGGCCTCTACTTGGAACCATGGGAGATGGCGACTCTCGAAATAGGTCCCCCAAAAGAGCAACTTGTTGTGTTGTTCATCGAGTCTCACCTCGTCGCGAATAACCGGTTCCACGATAAATGTTCTGAATCGCCAGGTCTGACCTTGATTGATCTGCCAATGAAATCCGTCAAATGCGTTGGTAGTGTTCCGAAAATCGTTTCGCGCAACCAGTCGGCGTCGGCCCAAATCCATGGTCATCCTTCCGAAATGAAAATCGGTACGTAACCCGGTTCCCAAGACATTGTGTACAGTCAATGACCCGAGTAACTGCACGATGTCGAATTCGTTGACCGTCGTGGAGTCCCGGAAGCCACCGGGAGCGTCGTTTAAATAAGCCCGTGAATCCTGGCCCTCAAAGAGAAATCGCACGGGACCGTTTCCTCCCACACCGACGCGAACCCGTGACCGAAGAGCGATCTGGGCGTCTGTCTGACCATTTCCCACTTGCTGACTCGTTCGCCAAGGGTGGTCATAGGATTCGAAACGAGTCCGATTTTCGAGACCGAGATCCAGCCAGTCCGGTAGATGCGCGGCGCTTCGTAGGTATCTGCTCCACTTAAGCTCACGATGCTGGATGAGAACGGCATCTGCCGATTCAGCCAAGTTCTGCTCTGTTCGGGCATCTGCCCGCTGCTTGATGTCGGAGGCCACCTCCAACGGAAAAGATGTCAATTGTTTGAGTGGTGGCGAGATCCATCTAGATGGCTCCTCGGCCAGGGCCACACCGACGATGAGCCACATCGCGATCGTAGTGGCGATAGCACTTACGATTCCGACCTTCTGGTTCTCTTCGGTTTGGCTCATGACATGGCAACATGTCTCGTGACTACCAATCTCAGTCAGAGCGGAGCGGATGCACCTTCCCGGTCTCGCTGGTATCGTAGCCGCCTAGTGCTTCGATCTCGTTTCGAAACGGGCGACTGGCAAGCGTTTCAAACAGCCGCGTCAGCGTGGGGTGAGACTTGAGATAGGCTTTCGGGACAACTAGATCGTACCGAGCCGCCTGCAGTGGCACAAAATCCAGGTCGAGGTGTTGTGCAGCGGACCGAATCCCAATTCCGACGTCTGCTTGGCCAGTTGCAATCACTCTCGCGACGTCAAAATGCGTTAATGCGATGCGGTCATATCCTCGAATTTGCTTCGCCGCGATTCCAGCTGTTCGTAACCGTTGGTCGAGAAGGAGTCTGGCCCCAGAGCCTCCTTCGCGATTGACCAGTCTCACAGTCGGTTTAGCAAGATCGGGGGCGGTACGAATCGATAGCGGATTGCCCGGGCGAACGAGGAATCCCTCCTCCCAGGTTGCGAACGTCACGACTTCGTAGCTGGATCCTTTCAGCGATCGTCTGAGGAACGGCACATTCGACTCACCACTCTTTGGATCGAACAGATGCATGCCGGCGACATGGACGTCACCTCGCTGCAAGGCCTGGAGCGCGGTCATGCTTCCCATGGTCCAGCCTACGACAGATGTCTGATCTTTCTGTCGTCGCATGTGTTCACCGAGGAGGAAAATTGCTGGATCGCATCCAGCCACGGAGATTTCCTGTTGGATCGCCTCACGATCACGGGCGAGCTTCACGCGGACAGTGGCGCCAGGCAACCTGCCGGCGGCGTCGGTGAGATACCCGTCGGCAGGAACTGTAAAGGAGAATTGGTCACCCAACTCGCTGACAGGTCGCACAACGGTTCGTTTGCCGACGGTTGAGACTTTCACGCGGATCGAATGGGGTTGTGTCTTCCCTTGAGGAGAGAAATGGCCGATCAGCGTGCCTTCAATGATTTTTTCTGACGGGATTAGGCTGAACAGGTCTTCAACGCGACACGCTAGGACTGAAGCTAGCTGAAGCGCAACGGCGGTCGTCGGCAAGTACAGGTTGGACTCAATGGACGATACAGCCTGTCGGGTAATACCTGCTCGACCGGCGAGCTCTTCCTGAGAAAAGCCCATTTGTGTGCGTAGGACCTTAAGATGATTAGAATACTGCGGCTGAGGTCGCTCGGCCTGGGCAGCAAGATCCATAAAATATCTAGTAGCAATAATACAGGACATATGTCAAGTATTATTGCTCCTGGCTGGTAGTTGTATCGGCCAATCGATCAAGGTTGACAGTAGTGCTTGTTTTCCACGAGTACCTCCCTAACCTGAGTTGCTTTCGTCTCAGTTCTGGATCAGAGTGGGAAGTTATTGGTGCGATCACATGACTGCCAATCTAAGAATGTGCCTCTGCCTGGGGCTTTCGTTGGTATTTCTCGCAACGACGGCTCAAACCGACTCTCCGACCGTTCGCTCACTAGATGACTTTCCCAGTACGAAACTCGTCTACGTCTCCGATTATTTTTCATTTATCGGACAGGATCACCAAGGATATGTCGCCTTTGCCCTCGATAACAGTCGTGGACGAGACGGGGACGCCTATCAAGCCGAGCACCTTGTCCTGCTGCATGACGAAAAGCAGAGTTGGGTAGAGCTCCAGGGAAACGGGCGATACGACAACTCCGGCAAGGAGCTCAAGACCATTCCTCAGTCACCATCCTTCCGATTTGCCGGCATGCCATACACCGGTATGAATATTGTGAGCGAGAGCAATCGGCTGACGTTGAAGATTCAACCAATCGTACAAAGAACCCGCAAGCGGCATGACGGCGCCTCAGTCTCCATGGGAACAGCCCAGGCGGTCTTGACCTGGCAAGGCAGGACGATCCCAGGGCGGGTGATCTATGAATCCTTCATGATGTCGAACTTCAACCGGCTGACCCATACCTACTGGGACATGTGGAACGAATATCAAGGTTTTTATCTCAGGTTGGGTACACATGACGATCTGTACTTCCATAGCCAGAAAAGTGAACGCCTCGCGCCGTTGATGGGCTTTCGTGATGGATTTATGGCGTTGAATAACGAGACTGGTGTGATGAGGGATATGAACGTGGAGGTGCTTGGCCGCGAGTTGGCCTGGGGCTTTTATAAATGGCCGACCTCCTGGCGCGTGACCTGGACAGGGCCCAAGGGACCGGCTGTAGCGACACTTAAACAGTTAAGCAGGACCAGCATCGGGAACTGGGCGATCGGCGGCTTCTCGATGACGGTCGTGATCGGTGAACTGGAGTATGGGGGTAAGAAAATGCCGGTTTATGGGCTCGCAGAATTGATCATGTAGCAGCCGATTCTTCATCCTTCTTCTGGTTTGCCTGTCCTACTTGGCCCATGACCTTTTTGGGGGCGCCTCCAGAACCACATCTGTTGAGCCCCGCGCAGAATCATGAACATCACGATAGTCGGGAGCCAGATCCATGTGGCTTCGCTGGCCAGAATTCGGATTGCTTCTCCAGTGAAGAAGTCCCCAATACCGATGGGAGAGACAGCGACCGGACGATACGTGAAGAAGTACCGGCTTGTATCGAACGGCGAGAAAAATGCGACGCCTAGGCCCCCATCGGTCATGGCGTCCAGCACGCCGTGCGAAGCAGTGCAGAAGAAGAAAGTGAAATGGAGAACAACCCATACGAAGACTACGAAAATATGAAAAGAGCCGTATTCCAAATTGATGAATTTAAAGATCTAATTGCAGATGAAGAAGAAATTGAAAACGCAAATTTGTATTATGACGTAGATCTTTACGGTGTGGAAGATCCCGAAGAAGTCGACCAGTTTAAACCAGAAGAATCGATATTCAGAATGACCGACGAAGAATTTGAAGAAAAAAGTGCCCAATTGAATGCAGATCAGAAAGCTATTGTAGACGAAGTAGACCAGTATTTTAACCAGCGAAAGAAAGGAGAAATGCCAGAGCCATTGAAATTGTTTGTAACTGGAGGAGCAGGTGTCGGAAAGACCTTCCTGATTCATCTGCTCACTGAGCATGTGAACAGAAGACTACAGAAAAAAGCCGTAGTGTTGACAGCCCCAACTGGCTGCGCAGCTAAATTGATAGGAGGCTCTACTTTGCATCATGCACTGAATATTCCTGTAAACAAGGGTGTTCGATACTATGATTACCAAAGTAACCTCGCAGAAAAGACTAAACATGATTTGCAGAAAAAGTACAAAGACTTGGAGATTTTGATTATTGACGAAGTTAGTATGTGTGGACCAGATATTATTAGATTCTGCAGTATGCGCATGAACGAGATTTTTGAACTGAACAATGACGGAGAC
>JAAUPT010000052.1 GCA_012032965.1 Nitrospira sp. | reverse complement strand
AGGTTACAGGTCGAACCGATTGAGACCCCGCCCGCCAACGCGGCATTGGCCATGTCCACCATCGAGGTTTTCCCATGATGGAAATATGTACTGAGGAAATATGTCGTGAGCGTGGCGCCGCTGAGGGCAAGGATCGTATTCACAACTGTTTGGGGCATTTGCTCGAATGGCACGATCGCCGTCGCAAAACTCGGCCAGAATAACCACAGCACCATCGATCCGAGCATGGCAAACCGATCGGACGTCGGATCGGATTCGATCGGCTGACTGCGCTGCTGCGCGGTTGTCAGAACCAGAGAGGCCGCTAGCCCGAAATACGCGCCGAATGCGTGAATGACGATCGAGCCTGCCGAATCCTGAAACCCTTTGGTGAGCCCCGAGCCATTGTCCAGGACCAAATATTCGTTGAGTGCGTAGAGCGGCACAAGCAGCAATGTGAGCAAGGCGTACTGAAACACACGCAACCGACCCAGCACCGCCCCCATCGCAATCAGTGTCGTCGCCACCGCAAACTCAGCCAGCATCAGCGTTTCGACCGAATGCGCCTGAATCTCGTGTCCCACTACACCGTTGGCACGCAACAACATGTAGAACGGCAAGCCGGTTGCAACCACGAGATAGGTGCCGGTCGTCGCACCAAAGCCATACCGTCGAACGAAGACCATGAGAAATCCGAAGCCGACCACCAACATGGCCAGGATGTGAATCGAGTAGTTATATTGCGCGACCAGCCGCGCCTCATTGATGGAACCAGCCGGCTCTTCGGCGCCGACCCAACTTGTCATGCACAAGAGAACCAGACTTGCTGCGCCGAGCATCTTCAACCAGAAGCTGTTCCGCATGGAGGCCTCCTTAGACAATTGGGGCACGAGGGGGATTATTGGGGGAGCAGTGTACTCTACCTATAAGCGTTCTTGTCAAACCCTGCTAGAGAGTACTGATAAGCTTGGCAATCTCAATAGACAGCGTGAATCAGCGGAGGGCCAACAAGTAGGCGATAAACCGTAGGAAATACCGGTTTTAGCTGGAATCCCCGGTGTGCACAGGGATGATCAACGACTCGAGGTGATGCTGCTTTACCGGGGTGAGGTATGAGGTATCAGCTTTAGGCCCCGATCCTTGCAACCAAAGCCATCCTGAAGGATCAGGAGGACGGAGGGTTAAGTGCGCGAAGCTCCAGTCCTTCGATCTCTTGAATTGTTTTTCCTGCTATTCCCTGTAAGTCCCCATACATACCCGCCGTTGCCTGCATCACGCGGTCGATCTGTTCTTCCCGCTTGGCCCATTGTTTGATGATGGCCTTCTTCTCTTTATCGAGATCCTCCTTCATCGTCGAGAACGCTTCGACGATGGCTTCGACTCGATGCCGAAAGCGGGGACCGGTCAGATATTGGTAGATCATTTCGGTTTTGGTTTGTTGACCCTCGGACGCTTGTCGCGAAGAGGCGACTTCGATAAGAGTCTGGCGGAGTGCGAGTGCCAATGGGAGCATGGTCTTCGTGTGGGTCACCCACACGTTGTCAACCAGCCCGAATGTTTCGACTTCTTTGGGAAGTGACTGGCTCACGATGACGGCGAGTTCGGCCTTGGCAGCCCGCTGATCCTCCCTCAACTTGACCAGCCATCCATCGCTCCAGTTCTTGGTCCGCTTCGATTCCCAAATAATCGTGCCGCAGGGCTGCCCATGAGATCCCACAACACGCTGAAGCGCATCCCCACCATGTTCTCCTTTAGGAACAGGATCAATCGTGTCCCAAGGGAATTTCTCCCGTAACAGAGCCTCTAACTCCAACTCCTGAACTTCCCCCTGAAGTTGTTGGGACCCCTGCTCGGCCTTTCGCTTCAGCTCCTCGATCTGCTTCTGCATTGAGGTGATGGTTTGTTCTTTCTCAAGGACTTTGAGTTTGAGCCCGTCTTCCGCTTCTTTCTTGGCCTGTTCCCTGGTCGCAGCCAATCCCTCTTGAACCCGCTTTTCGACCGTCAGCTCCAGCTCACGATGTGCATCGTCCAGCTCGCGCTGCTTGCGCAAGAGATCCGCTTGCGTTTTCTGGGCTTCTGCCAACTTGGCTTCCCGTTGTTTGATGACTTCCTGAAGATCGGTGACTTCTTGCGCTTTTTGGTCCAGGTCAGTCTGCAACGCGAGCTTGGCTTTTTTGGCTTCCTCAGCTGTAATCTTTGCGCGCTCCACGTGAAGTTTCTGGTTGACCTGGTCGTCGATCGTTTGTTGCGCCTTGGTTATCGCTTCCTCCCGCTCACGCAGGACAGCGTCGCGCTTGGCCACATCGGCATCTTTCTGGGCTAAACGCTTCTCGTACTCATGACGAGTCGATTCAATCAGCGGAGCCGCGAGAGATTCCGTGAGTTTGATTTCGGTCTTACAATTGGGGCAAGTAATCGTTGGCTCAGCCATCAGACACCGGATAAAGAAGCCTGTTTTGTTCTCGTTGGCAGAGGAAGCCTACAACACCGCTCATTGTTTTTTCCCCGGCAGATGACCTGCCGGACCTGGCAAGCCAAAACGTCGCAGATGACCTTGGTAGCCATGAGACTCGTAATCTCGGCTGCATCAGAGAGAATACCGATTTATGTCCGGGAAATCATCAGTGAATAGTCGCAAGGATGGAAGAGATTCCTGTCGTTCCTGTTTTTGCCCCCTGCTAGACTCTCGCTCCGCCCTGAGTATAATGACATCAGTTCATGCGTATGATTGGATGGCTCATATTGTTCTTCGCCCTGTTGTCGCCATTTCCATATCTAACGTCCTCTTGGGCTGGAGCGAGCTATGAGGAAAACCTCAAACTATTAGCCGACGCGATAACTGAAGGAGCGGTTAAAGCCAAGAAACAACGTCTTGCCTTTCTCAACTTTACCGATTCACAAGGACAGTCCACGCCGGTCGGTCAGTTCCTTGCTGAAGAGCTCGGAACACAAATCATGCTCGCAGCAGAATTGACGGTGGTCGATCGAACGCTGACGTACTCGACGCTGAAGAAACTTCACGTAGACCGCATCGACCCAGACCATGCGAAAGCCGTCCAACGTGTTGCCAAAGCGATCCGCACCGATGCGTTCATCAGCGGAGTCTATATCGAGACTCCGAACGGCCTACAGGTCACCACAAAGTTGATCCGTCCATCAAACGCCCAGCCCATCGGCGCCGCGCGGGCCACGCTGCCGAAAGCCGGCCCTTTGAACTCGTTCTTCAAAAAGAGGAGTTTCCGCAGCCGGTGGTCCCCATCGAAAGTCCTACCGAACCTGCACCTCCGACCGGCCTAGGCACTCACCGGAACGAGTACTACGAGCTAGTCGTGACGTCGATCGACCAGCAAGACAGCCGAGTGAAATTGGGCTTCACCATTGAAAACCATTCCTCGCGTGACATGAAGCTCCTGTGTCACTTGCAAGATACGCTGCTGAAGGATGAACATGGTACGACTTGGCATCAGGGAGTCGAGGAGAATCGGGAAGGTCTCTGTACACGGGGAATTGAGCTGTCACCCCGACGAAAAGGACGAGCCATTCTCGCCTTCAGAGCCACCTCAGATGCAGCGGCCACTCAGTTCACCCTTCACTTTCACGAGAAATTACCAAGGCAGGATGCTTCATTCACGATTGATAGACTGACTCTGGCCCCCACACCAATTCCCGTGGAACCGACCCCATAGAAAGCCACCTATGTCGAATACGTTGAAACAAGTGCTCACCATGCCGGTTCAGACTCCGGCGGAGGCGCGGGTATTCAGGCCGATCTCAAGGCCATGTCCGCCAACGGTGTCTTTGCCATGTCCGTGATCACCGCCATCAACGGCTCAAATACCGAGGAAGTAACAGATGTCTTCGAATTGCCCCCCGCAGTCATCGCATCGCAACTCGACGCCGTCTTCGACGATTTCGACGTGGCTGCCGTCAAGACCGGCATGTTGTCGTCTTCCGCCATCGTCGAGGTCGTCGTACGCATACTGACTCCTCAGAAAGTCGCGAACTCGTCGTGGATCCGGTCATGATCTCCAAGAGCGGGCATCCCCTGTTACAAACGGATGCCGTCGAAGCAGTCAAGATGAAGCTGCTCCCACTCGCCTTGATCGTGACACCGAACGTGCATGAGGCCCAGCAACTGTCAGGGATCGAAATTCGAGCGTTGGCCGACGCGCGACGAGCCGCCAAGGTGATTCACCAATTCGGATGCAAGCATGTCTTGATCAAAGGCGGCCACCTCCTCAACGAACGGGCAACCGATCTGCTGTATGACGGGCGGTTTTTTAACGTGTTGAAAGGGGAATTCATTGAGACCCGCCATACCCACGGCACTGGTTGTACGTTCGCCTCTGCGCTGGCCGCACATCTTGCTCGTGGACGTTCCGTCTTGGATTCTACGCAAGCGGCGAAAGCGTACGTCACGGAAGCGATCCGACATGGTCTCGCCATCGGCCACGGTCACGGTCCCACCGATCATTTTTATTTCTTGGAGCGTTAAGTACAAGCCGATGCGCGCACGAGGCTACTCACCGCTCACGTTGTGCCTCACAGGTTTTGCCTGGCTCACCCTTGCTTCGATCCTTGGACTGGCAATTCTCATTGGGTTAGTTCATGGCACCCCACTGCCGTCATGGGTACGAGCGCTCCATGTTCATGCTGCTCTGATCGGCGGCGTAGCTCAGATTATTCTCGGCGGGTTTCTTCTGCTCGTCGCTCCACCATATTTGAAAGACCGAATAGAATCAGACTCTCATCCCATCATATTCTGGTCATTGAACGGCGGCCTGACCGTGATGCTCGTGGGATTGTGGCTGCATCACGACTTGCTCGTGAGCATCGCCGGCTTTGTGGTGATCGCCGGTTTTTTCTCTGCCATCCGCAGCCTATGGATTCGTGCACAACCGACTTGGAATCCAGCGTTGAGCCATTCCTGGTACTACACGCTGGCTTTCGTTGGCCTTGTCAGCGGATCGGCCTGCGGAGAGCTTATGGCATTAGGGATCAGTCCTGAATCCTACGGCTATCTGCGACTCGCCCACATTCATCTGGTCGTGCTCGGCTTTGTGATTCTGATCATCATCGGCATGCTACATCATCTCCTGCCGATAGTCTGGGGCGCACCGCTGGCAGACCCAAGACTGGTGCAGCTGACGACCATCTTCCTACCGATCGGGTCGTTGTCTTGATTGGTGGATTTCTGAATTCATCAGTACCAGCTGAAATAATTGCCGGAGCCATTTTGCTCGTGAGCATAGGAGTCCTGATCGGAAACCTATTCAGAACATGGCTCTCCTCTACCCATACTGGAAGTGCCGCCTCAGACCATCTCCTAGTCTCCACCTTCTTTCTCCTGTTTACTATCGTCCTCGGTGTCTTTGTTGGAGCCAATCACTTATCTACTTCACCGGTGTTGCCATACGGCACACTCCACCTGGTTGCTTATACCCATATGGCATTCATCGGTTTCATCGTGAACGCGATTATGGGCGCATTCTCCTACCTGATTCCCCTAACCCTCGCAGCCGGTCGCGTCACCAGTCACAAAAAGCGCTGTATCTATCTCGATCAACTGACTTCTATGATGAACCGTTGGGGATCCGCACAGATCGCCACTCTCTCCCTTGGAACCATGGGGCTCGGCATCTTGGCAACCCTCACGTGGAATGTTCCGCTGAGCTCCATCTCCATCCAGAGTGCCATGTGGGCATGTCTCATTCTTCTACTAACCAGCTTTGTTCTCTTCTCGATCAAGTTGTCCGCCATCGTGGCCAAGCAGCCAGAGCATCGTACCACCCATCAGGTGCCCCCCGACGAACTGAAGCTGACGGCGTGACCGTGCATTTCCTCTGTTCCCGTGCCTGACCGAGCTAACAAATTCTGATACAATCTCGCCGTGGAAGAACGATTCTCCTTTCTCGATCCCCGTGGACATCGAGTAGCCTCCATCTTAACCAGGCCTACCGAGAAACCGATAGGGTCGCCGTGCTGTGTCACGGTTTTCTTTCCTCGAAAAACAGCTCGACGAACAATGCCCTGACCCGGATGCTCACGGGGTCACGGCATCGCGACGTTTCGTTTTGATTTCTTTGGGCAAGGAGAGAGCGCAGGCCCATTCGATCAGATCACGATCACCTTGGCGATTGAACAAGCCACCGCAGCGATCGACCTGATGCGACAGAAGGGATTTTGCCGCATCGGCCTGATGGGCTCCAGCTTCGGCGGTCTCGTGTCGATTCTGACAGCCGCACAACGGACAGATCTGGATTGCCTGGCGCTCAAATGCCCTGTGGTGGATTTCGCAGAGGAGCTACGGTTGGAATTCGGAGACGACGGCATAGCACAGTGGAAAGCAACCGACACGATTCCTGATATTTTAGGCGGCACTGACCGTGTGAAGCTACACTATACATTCTATGAAGATTGTCTCCGGCAGATCGCCTACATCCCGGCGCAATCGATCATGGCTCCGACCGTCATTGTACAGGGCGACAAGGATGAGCACGTCCCGCTGCATCAGAGTCGGCGACTCTATGAAGCCCTACGCGTCAAGAAACACCTCGAGATGTTACCGGGCGCTGACCATCAATTTACAAAAGGTGTGGACTTCACGCATATGACACAAGTCATTGCCGACTGGTTGATCCAGCACCTCACCCCGGCACAGCGATAACCGGCTACTCCGATAGCGCCTCAAACCGGCTCCTGTATTGAGTCTCTGGCTATCTGCTAGTGTTCGAAGTGGTTCACTCAGGAAATGCCTTTTGGTACAAACCGACCGTCCTACCCCTTCCTTGGACGTTCACTATCCGATAAAAACGTTGCGCAATGCGACGTTATGAGAACCGTCCTTTCGCCAAGCTCTTTCCCGCTTTCTGGCATATCGGTTGCGTAGTACCGTGATCTCACTTTCAAACTGATACGCACACGATAGGATTACAATGGTCCATTCTCGATACATCTTCGTCGCATCGTGGGCAACATTCACTCTCGCGTTGTGTGTAAGTATCGTGAGCGCTGAAACACCGAAGAGTGGCTCTCGCAGCTTGATCCATCGCCCTCAATTACAGAGCACACCATCGGCTACACTCGATGTAACTGTGGGCACCTCCCATTCAGATCAAAGCTCTCTCGACTCTTCAACACCGCGACCATCTTTCCGTCACAAGCTGGTGAGGCGACCAGCAATGCCCCCGTTGGCAACCGCTCAACCCAACGACGTTCTTCCCTCGAATCTCCTCCAACTCGACGACACGTCAGCTTCGACGAAGCAGTGAGTTTAGACGGAACCGCTCCCACTACATGCATCGATCAACGATCACACTGACGACCCCTGGTCAGGAACTATCAGAGCGTATGCTATTCTGCCACCGATCGTGCGCAACGAAAACCTACATAGCTATTCCGACTATCCGGCGGGAGCTTGAATCGCGCATAGGTGAGGAGATACTTGGGGAGATCCGACCAGGATCCGCCACGGACCACTTTGAACTGGCCCCTGTTCTGGCCCAGTTGGATTTCGATCAGGTGAGACGTCGTAATAGTCTATCGCATACCAGTCCTGAACCCATTCATACGCATTCCCGGCCATATGATGGAGCCCAAACGGACTCCTGCCCTGAGGAAGTGATTGCACGGGGGCGAGCATGAGGTCATAACTGAACCGTGCACCTAGCGCGAAGTTGGCACGCTGGTTTGTCGGTGCTTTGGGCGTGGAGCAGGCTCGATAATGCCAATGCTGGCATGATCAAGCGCAGGTAGGGCTTGGGTGTCGTTGCATAGGGTTAGGGTGTTAGTAGCCACAACTGGGACTAGGTGTAGTTGTCGCTCGCAAAACTAATATCCCGTCCACAGGCCGGATGTCGATGCTGAGTTTGTGGGTCATTGGTTTACAGTGGCATCTTGCCCCGGTCAGGCGGTGCTCGAGAAACCGGGCTGGATGGCCGGTTGTTTTGATAAGATTTTTGAAGATTGGGAGAGGGGCGTGGTGGATGGCTTCGAGCAGAGTGTCGCGGTTGTAGTGTTTTGAGATCAGTGCCATTGCAGATTGAAGTTTTTGAGAGGGAGGCAAAATTGCCTGCAACGGGCGTTGCTGCGGCGACGTCTTCCTGCACGATCGCACGATCACTGAAACAATTGTCCAACTGATGCAGCCCCCGCTCATGTATAAATCACTGGCTTTTCTCGTACTCGCTCCCTTCGCCTTCATGGCGCCTGCGCATGCCGACGCTCAGCGCCCCAACATCCTCTGGATTGTTTCCGAGGATAACGCCGCGCAGTGGATAAAACTCTACGACCCGAACGGTGCGCCCATGCCCAACCTGGAGCGTCTGGCGAGTCGAGGCCTCGTGTTTGACCACGCCTTTGCCCACGCCCCGGTCTGCTCGTCCTCGCGCAGCACGATCATCTCTGGTGCTTATGGG
>JAAUPT010000051.1 GCA_012032965.1 Nitrospira sp. | reverse complement strand
ATTTCCCCTCTTTCCTCAGCGGTGGCTGGAAGGGATGGATCTTTCGGAAGTCGCCATAGCGGGTTTCGGTAGATCTAGCCGGAACTGCCACGGGCGACGGCATGCGATTCATATCGCGCCTTACAGTCGCACGAGGCTAAGAATATCGATTCGGCTGCCGTTATGACTCATCGCATTATGGCGACGCACGAAAGATCCGCCCTTACAACCCCGCTTCCTTCAACACCTGCCCCGTATACGACCGCTTTGCCTTTGCAATCTCTTTCGGTGGCCCCTCCGCGACAATCTCCCCGCCGCGATCCCCGCCTTCGGGACCGAGGTCGATGATCCAGTCGGCATTCTTGATCACGTCCAAATTGTGTTCGATCACCAACACCGTGTTTCCTGTTTCGACGAGTCGATCCAGCACATCCAGCAATCGCTGCACGTCGGCGAAATGTAGGCCAGTCGTCGGTTCATCGAGGATGTACATCGTGCGCCCGGTCGCGCGCTTGGACGAGTTCGCGCGAGAGCTTTACCCGCTGGGCTTCGCCACCGGAGAGCGTCGTCGCCGATTGGCCAAGCTTCACGTAGTGCAAACCAACATCATGCAACGTCTGAAGCTTCGCCTTGATCAACGGAATGTGTTCGAAGAACTCCAGTGCATCGTCCACCGTCATGTTCAGCACATCGGCGATGCTTTTACCCTTGTGAAGGATTTCCAGAGTTTCACGGTTATACCGTTGTCCTTTGCAGACTTCACAGGTCACATAGACATCGGGTAGAAAATGCATCTCGATCTTGATAAGGCCGTCGCCCTGGCAGGCCTCACATCGCCCACCTTTCACATTGAAGCTGTATCGCCCCGGCTTATAGCCACGGACACGTGACTCCGGCAGATTGGAATAGAGATCGCGGATGTACCCGAAGAGGCCCGTATAGGTCGCGGGATTCGACCGAGGGGTACGACCGATCGGTGATTGATCGATGTCGATCACTTTGTCGAGTGCATCGACACCTCTCAGGTCCTTGCAGCCATCGATCTTGGGTTTCTTGTGATAGAGCAGTTGCGAGAGGGAATGGAACAGCACCTCCAGTACCAGTGTGCTCTTACCTGATCCGGAGACCCCCGTCACACAGGTGAAGAGTCCCAGCGGAATACGCGCGGTCACGTTTTTCAGATTATGTTTCTGGGCCCCGACCACAAACAGTGTTCCCCTCGCCTTCCGCTGTCGCTGCGGCACGGACACGGTCTGAATGCCGCGCAAGTATTGGCCCGTGAGCGAATTGAGGTCGCCCATCACGTGCTGCAGGGTACCCTGTGCGATGACATGCCCCCCTTGGGAACCGGCTCCCGGCCCCATGTCGAGAATGTGATCCGCTGCCTGCATCGTCTCGGCATCGTGTTCAACCACAACGACCGTGTTGCCGAGATCACGCAGTCGCAATAACGTCTGGAGCAATCTCCGGTTATCCCGTTGATGGAGTCCATGGAAGGTTCGTCCAGGATGTACAACACCCCCGACCAGCCCAGACCCGATCTGTGTCGCCAAACGGATTCGTTGTCCTTCTCCCCCGGATAAGGTCGCTGCAGCCCGATCGAGTGTCAAATAGTCCAGGCCCACATTGACGAGAAACCCGAGGCGCTCACGAATTTCTTTCAAGATCCGATGGGCGATCACGAGCTCACGATCAGTGAACTTGAGTGAGTGGAAAAAGTCTGCAGCCGCACGGACCGAGAGGCGAGTCACCTCGGCGATCGACTGTTTCGCCAGCTTGATGGACAGACTTTCAGGTCTTAGCCTTGCCCCATGACAGACTGAACAGGGTTCTAACAGGGTGAAATCCTCTTCTTCTGGACAGCCTGGTGTGACGGCATAACCAATGCCATCGCAAGCCGGGCAAGCACCGTGCGGGCTATTGAAGGAAAACACCCGTGGCGTGACTTCCGGATAACTGACGCCGCACTTAATGCACGCCAGTCGGTCGCTGTACAGCTTCGTCTGCCCATCCTCCGTTAAGACCCCAACCAATCCGCCGGTCAGCTTGACCGATGTCTCTACGGAATCCGCCAGTCGGCGCATCAACGCATCACCGGCTTTCATCACCAATCGATCGACAATGATCTCAATCGTATGTTTTTTCTGTTTATCCAGCGAGATCTCCTCGCCGAGATCGACAATTTTTCCGTCGACGCGGGCACGGACATAGCCCGCCTTTCGCATCTCCAGCAGCTCTTTCCGATACTCCCCTTTTCGCCCACGCACGATCGGCGACAGAATCTGGAACTTCACCCCTTCTGGCAGCGAGGCAATTGCGTCGACCATCTGCTGGACGGTCTGCGCGGCAATCTCTTCCCCACATTGAAAGCAGTAGGGATGCCCAACTCGGGCGAAGAGCAGCCGGAGATAGTCATAGATCTCCGTGACAGTTCCAACGGTAGAACGAGGATTGTGGCTGGTGCTTTTCTGCTCGATGGAAATGGCTGGAGACAAGCCTTCAATCGAATCGACATCCGGCTTGCCCATCTGTTCAAGAAACTGGCGCGCATAGGCCGACAACGACTCGACATAGCGCCGTTGGCCTTCCGCATAGATGGTGTCGAAGGCCAGTGACGACTTGCCGGATCCACTCAAACCGGTGATCACCACCAGCTTGTCGCGGGGAATTTCGACATCGATGTTCTTGAGATTATGCTCGCGCGCGCCCTTGATGACGATGGAGTTTCCCATAGGCGCGGGATTATAACATGCGCTGAAATCGGATCGTGGAGTTGCGGCGCTGTCAGGGCTATAGGACAGATTCTTTGGCCCTCTTAGCCCCAGGCCTAATCTGCCGTTCACAATGCTTCGCGGTGACGCAAAACCCGGTCCCGCACTGTCCCGTGCCCTTTAGGCGACGATCGAATGACCAATCGCATTCCTATCTTTCTTTTATCTAGTTTTCGCTACGCGCAGCATTTCTTGAAACGAGATTTTATCATCCGTTTTCCCCGCCTTGACAAAGCCTGAAAGCGGGTGCTACCACGGTCAAATGGTGAAAACTGAGCGCCCTCATTTAGCGCGGGACTCCCAAGCCCCGGCGAAGGTGGTTTCCACGTGGTCCGGGCAAGCGCGTGAAGATGCCGTCCAGCGGATGTTCACCTCCATTGCGAGCACCTACGACCTCAACAACACCCTCTTGAGTTTCGGTCTCCATTACTATTGGAAAAAAATCACGGCTTCGTTCATCGCCCCCGTTGGTCGGGGAACCGCCCTTGATGTCGGAGCCGGCACCGCCGATCTCGCTCTGCTCGTGGAATCTCGGATGGGACCAAAGGGGCGTGTGATTGCGTCGGATCTGAATCATGCAATGCTCGCGAAGGGCCTCAAGAAAGTTGGAAGGAAAGGTCTTTCGGAGAAAATCACCTGCCTCCAGGCCAGCGCCGAGCATTTGGGATTCGGCGATAATACGTTTGATGCGGTGACGACCGGGTTTTGCATGCGTAATGTCGGGGACTTACCCCAAGCGGTACAGGAGATCCGCCGTGTCATGAAGCCCGGCGGCCGTTTTGTGTGTCTGGAGTTTTCGCGCCCGGTGTTCGGCTGGTTACGGGCACTCTATGATTGGTATTCCTTTAAACTGTTGCCTTGGATCGGCACGATTGTCGCCCGGGATCGCACCGGCGTCTATGAATACCTCCCTGCATCAATTCGGACCTTTCCTGATCAAGAACGGTTGTGCCAAATTTTACGCGATGCGGGATTTCGTCAGGTGTCATATAAGAATCTCAGCGGCGGCATCGTCGCGATACATGTCGCCACGAAATAACCATCGCGATACCTATAAGGTCGAGCGTCATTACGCCTGAAGGCCATCGATTTTCAGGCTTGACGACTTCAAGACAATGAATTCGATTCTCTACATTTTTCTTCCCTGCAAGAAAGTCTATCCTATCGGGGTCACCTACATAGCCGACTTTATCCACCGGCGGAAACCGGAAGTCCGCCAACGGATTCTCGATCTATCCCTATTCCCTCTTGCGAAGCGGCGCCAGGCCATCCTCGATGCGGCCACAGAATTCATGCCGAATCTGGTGTGTTTCTCTTGGCGGGACATTCAGATTTTTTCGCCGCATGAAGGCGACTCGTCCTTGGAGCATGCTTTCAACTTCTACTTTGCCAGCAACCCACTCAAGCGAATTACCGCGTCATTCGCCGGCGTCAAGCAGCTCTATCGTTACTATAACCACATCAATACGATCCTGTCGTATCCTCAACTGGTCCGCAAGGAGTTCCCCAGAGCTCAGATGATGATCGGCGGCGGGGCGTTTACGGCCTTTGCCGATCAGTTGATCGAAAAGCTTCCTGAAGGGACGATTGGGATCCTCGGCGAAGGGGAAGACGCGATCCTCAAAGTCATTGAAGGTCGCTCGATCGAGGACGAACGGTACATTATCAAAGAAGGAAACCAAATTCGGAAGGGGCGGCAAGCATCTCCGGCACTTCTTGAATCGTGGCCAGTGGATCTCCCCTATCTCACCTCGATTTTTCCCCAATATATGGAATATGCGGACGAATCCATCGGAGTACAGTCCAAACGAGGATGCCCCTATGACTGCGCTTTTTGCCTCTACCCCTACATAGAAGGCAAGCGAGTACGCTACCGACCGCCTGAAACGGTCGTGAAAGACATCGCTCAGCATTATCATCAATGGGGTACCCGCCGATTCTGGTTTACGGATGCGCAGTTCATCACGGGGAAAGAAGCCTACCCGCAATGTACGGAAATCCTTGAACGGATCGTCGCGGAGAGACTTGATATCGAGTGGTCCGGCTATATCCGAACGTCGTTGATTACGTCGGAGCTGGCCAAGTTGATGGTGCGGTCGGGCGTCGGCGATCTTGAGGTGGCCATCACGTCCGGCTCACAAGAAGTGCTGAATAATCTGCACATGGGATTCAAACTCGAACGACTCTACGACGGTTGTCGCTATCTGGCTGAGGCTGGGTTTAAGGGCAAGGTCATTCTGAACTATTCCCTGAATAGCCCCAAGGAAACAGAGGAGAGCCTGCTGCAAAGCGTTGAATCGTACAAGATGGTGGCGTCGATCCTCGGAGAAGAGCGTGTCTTCCCGTTGATGTTCTTCCTCGGCATCCAGCCCAACACTGATCTCGAACAGCGACTGTTAGAAGAAGGCTACTTGTCCGCGGGCTATAATCCCTTGATGCTGACACCGACCAGCATCAGGAAATTGCTCTATAACCCTGCGCCACTGAATAAAATTATCGCTAAGGCATGTCTTCGGGCATGGGAACGAAAGCAGGGCAGCAGTGATCCCCGTCGATGGACCGGCTCTCTCTCTCAGTCGTCCAACCCGTCACCGACCTATGCCGACCAGAACCTCAGTCGAGGCATAGAAGGCAACTCTGGTCGAGATGCTCTCTTATCGCTGGAAGAGATTCTTGCTTCGCGCCGACTGGCTTCATCCCCTTCGCAGGCGACCGAGCCAAGAACGAGCTCAGCGGGGTAACGGGGTAATTTGTCTTCGGCCGTCTCGTGCCTGCAATCTTGAGGTTGTTGACTCGCTTAACACGCTCCGACGCCTTGCATTCCAGTTTCAGCCAGTGCTATCATCGACTCTCTTTAGAGATCGATTTCATACATTAATCATTTGGTTTTTCATATAATTACGGCCTTTATCCATTGTCCTGGTTCGCGCCTTAAGGAGGCGCCCTGATGTATAAGACTATCTACATTCCGGTCGATAATTCCGACCATTCCAATACAGCCGTAGACGTTGGTGTGCACTTGGCAAAGACCTTCGGCTCTAAGATCGTGGGAAGCCATGTCTATGCAGCCAAGATGCATGACAAGCGATTTAAGCAGATGGAAGCCGGCTTGCCTGAGGAATACCACGATGAAAAAGAACTCGATCGCCAGCGCCAGATTCACGACTCCCTGATCACCCGAGGGTTGCAGATCATCACCGACTCCTACCTCGACTATGTCGATAAAAAATGCACGGAGTCCAATCTTCCGATCGAGCGACGATCGCTCGAGGGGCGAAATTGGAAAGTGCTGGCTGAAGACATCAACACCAACGAGTACGACCTGGTCATCATGGGAGCTTTGGGAGTCGGCGCGGTTAAAGACAGCGTCATCGGCAGCAACACCGAGCGCGTCATCCGGCGAGTCCGTAACTCCGACATGTTGATTATCAAGAATATTCAGCCCCTGACGGGTGGCAGGATCGTGGTGGCCGTGGACGGAAGTCCTTACTCGTTCGGCGGGCTGATGACCGGGCTTGCTCTCGGCAAAGCGTTTAACATGCCGGTTGAGGCGATTTCAGCCTTTGATCCTTATTTTCATTATGCCGCCTTCCACAGCATTTCCGGAGTTCTGAACGAAGAGGCCGGCAAGGTATTCCGGTTTAAAGAGCAGGAAAAGCTGCATGAAGAGATTATCGATAGCGGCTTGGCGAAGATCTACCAATCCCATTTAGACATCTCCCGTGAAATCGCCCAGGCCGAACAAACCGATGTCAAAACGACCCTACTCGACGGCAAAGCGTTCGAGAAAATCATTCAGTACGTCCGCAAGGATATCCCTGCTCTCTTGATCGTGGGACGCATCGGCGTCCATAGCGATGAGGATATGGACGTCGGCAGTAACACCGAAAATCTGCTCAGGAGCGCACCGTGCAATGTGCTGGTCTCCAACCGAAAATATGTCCCACCGATCGATACCCAAGCGGAGTACACGATCGCCTGGACGGAGGAGGCGCTGAGACGGATGGAAAAAATCCCCGTCTTTGCGCGAGGGGTTGCCAAAACAGCGATTCATCGATACGCCATTGAAAAAGGACATACGATCATCAGCAACACCGTCGTGGATACGGCAGTCGGGCACATTCTACCTAAAGGCGCGATGGAAGCCATGCGTGCGCTTGGTGGGAATCTGGATGCAGCTGGTATCGACCGCGACCGAATGCAGGCTGACGAGGCCGTGACCAAAGATCTCATGGGACCGACCTTGAGCGGGATCATGACGCAGATCGTGGAGGAAAAGCCGAAACAGATCGATGCCGGCACTCAGGCTTATCTGGACCGCATGGGTCAAACATATTTCGTCTGTGACGGATGCGGCTACATCGGCAAGGGTGACCATCCGGTTCGATGTCCGGTGTGTAGCGCCGACGGGACGAAGTTCAAGCAAGTCGACAAGAAGATTTTTGAAGTGGCAGCGACATCTGAAGGCGAGCTGGAGACGGATGTCGCATACGATGACGTGCCGATGCAATGGACCAAGGACGCAAAAGAGGCGATCCGCGCCGTTCCGGCGGGCTTCCAACGAAGACGAGCGAAAGCGAGAATTGAAAAGAGTGCGCGTAAGTTGGGTATGACAACCATCACGCTCGAATATGCCGCCCCGATGATTAAGGAAGCCGCGGCGGAAGACTACACCCCTATTTTTTCCAATAAGGGCACCGGCACGCCAGCGGTGGCGGAAGCGTCGCCTGAATCCCCGAAAACGGGCGGGGATGGCTCGAACGGGCAAGCTGAAACCGCTTCACCTTATAGTTGGACGGGTGAAGCCCAAGCCAGATTGGATCGGGCTCCTGAAGGTTTCATGCGCGATTGCACCAAAGCGCTGATTCTCAAGCACGCCGAGAAGATTGGAGCGACCGTGATCACGATCGAGGTCGCCGACGAAGGCATCGAGCAGGCAAAAGGTTATATGGCGGAAGCCATGAAGACCGGCAATCTCAAAGATATGATCGCCGACCTCACAGGTAAAACCAGCACGTAATCACCCAATCTTGGGTGTTGAGCGACACCATATTAGCCATACCCAATAGGCTGACGATTCAGAACTCAACGCTAGACACTGGCTATTAGACCTCATGGGCAAATCCTTACCCATTTTCAACGGCTCTGCACTCCCTGGCGCACTGGGAGCATTTCAACAACCTATTACACGGTTCTTGACCCCGAGTCCAAAAGCGGACGGCCCTTTCGACGGACGAACCGTCGATGACTTCAAGCCCTACCTCGTCGCCCTGAACTTAACGAAGCGTTGCAACCTCAAGTGTAACCACTGTTATCTCGATGCAACGACGAAAGCAGCAGGTGGAGATGACGAGCTCAACACGGAAGAATGCTATCGTCTGATCGAGCAGATCGCGGAAGTCAACAAAGGCTGCCTGCTGGTCATCACAGGTGGTGAACCACTAGTTCGGCCCGACATTCTCGATATTGCTCGTTATGCCGTCAAACTCGGCTTTATGGTGGTCTTCGGTACCAACGGCATGCTGATCAACGATCAACTAGCCAAGGCCCTTGTGGAAATCGGCGTGATGGGGGTCGGCATCAGTATAGATTCTTTGGAGGCTGCCAAACATGATGCGTTCAGAGGCGTACCGGGAGCCTGGGAAGCGGCGGTAGCAGGCATCGAAGACAAGCAAAACGAAATGGTCTCCAGTTCCAAGTACACTTCAGCGCTCAGCCGATGAATTACCAGGAACTC
>JAAUPT010000050.1 GCA_012032965.1 Nitrospira sp. | reverse complement strand
CCATATAAGAATCGCACGGGCTGTTCTGCGAGGGTGGGTATGCTGTGCAACGCTGGTTTCTAGCGTGATGGTCACGGAAGCGGCAACGATTGAAAGTCCAAAGGCGATCAAGGTAGAAAAACTGCTTACACTCATCCGAGTCTCAGAGCTCGAGTCGGAGTATGACTCACTTACTCGGAAATATGTCAGTGAGTACGAACAGCAAATAAGAAAATCCATAGCGAGCACCTACCCCGATCTGGTTGGTGAAAAAAAGAGGGAAGTTGAAACGGCTTCTCGACTCATTTTTGAAGGATATCAGGAAATCGATCGGGCAGGTTGAGAGCCTCCATGACCATTTAAAACATGCGTATTCAAGCAATTTCGGTGAAGACGAACTGGACCGCCTCATTGCGCACTATTCTTCTCCGGTTGGCGAAAAGGATGCAGGGATGAAGAAGAGTGCGGCAATCGAATATAACAAGATGTGGACCGCTCAATTCATGAACCAATATAAGGCCCGAGTCGAAAAGCTGTTCCAGGTAGTCGCTCTGGTTGTGAGAGGTAAGGGGAAGCAGGGGGCCTAGCGGCAATGGTCCAACTTCAGGTATTCCGACCCGTTTCAACCCTACCGAACCTTCCCCATCGCCCAGTCATACGGAAGCCCTGAAAGAAATTCAGTAAGTCCGTCAAACCTACGAACCAGTCGCGTCTTTCGAGCCCAGCCTGTTTCTACTGCTGTTTGTGCTCCGACTAGACATCACGAAGAGTCCGTTGTAACATTGTAAGTACACGAGGTGAGGAATGATCAAGAGATTACAGAAGCATGGAAACAGCGCAGCGTTGATTATTGAGAAGCCGGTAATGCAGGCGTTAGGAATTACAGAAGAAACTCCCTTACAAGTAACAGTGAACGGGAATGCGCTCGTTGTCACCCCGGCTAATGTTGGCGTTGGTCCCGAGCGGATGAAAACGATCATCAAAGATCTTCGGAAACGGTACGGGCCGATGCTGAAGCGCCTGGCGGATTGATCCGTGCAGGACATCATCTTTCTCAGTGTGGAGGACATTTTGTTGCTCCACACTGATACCATCAACATAGATGGTGGTTCACATGGCGTGAGAGATCACGGTTTGCTGGATGCCGCCGTCGCGATGCCTCGCCAACAGTTCGGCGGCGACTATCTCCATGAAGACCTTGCCGCGATGGCAGCTGCTTACCTGTTCCACATTGCCCAGAATCATCCATTCTTTGACGGAAATAAGCGTGCCGCGGTTATATCTGCTCTTGCCTTTCTCAACGTGAATGGAATTGAGGAGCTTCCTGACCCCAAAGATCTAGAGCGCGTTACTCTTACGGTCGCAGCTGGGGAGATGGATAAGGATGCATTGACCAAGTGGATCCGTCAATGCATTGTTAAAAGAAAATAGTTCGCTAGAAGCACCTCCGGGCTTCCTCTTCGCCTAGCCGTGCGACGGACGGCTAGGCGAATCAAGTTTAGGGCTCAGTGACAGAAATAGGTTTCAGGTCGTGATGGTTTAGGCTATGGCAAGTTGGATACCTTCTGAGATACCAGAGGCTGGTGCGTACTCAATATGGAGCACACGACGGGAAGTACCGCCCTTAGATTTTGAAGAGGCATGGATGATAAGAGGTTTCATAACAAGTACTCCTCCTTGTGGAACTAGGCATTCTACAAGAGGTTCGTGTTTCGAAGTGAGATGAATTTCTGAGTCAGACAAGACTCCTTTTAGGTGGGAACGTGGAATAACGCGCAGAGGACCATTATCTTGAGCACATGGATCTAATTGGATTCGTAGTGTGATGATTCGGTCCAATGCCCAAGCAGGAGCATGGGCGTACATAATGCCAAATTTTGTGGACCATGGGTCCCACTCTGATGAAACGAATCTCTTTTCTAAGGGCAGTGCTGTGTCTTGATGCCAGGCGACCAACCAGTTTGACTCTAGGGGTTTTTTTCAAACAAAGTAGTGCGATAAGGGTTAGTGGTTTCCATCAACGCTGTCTGGGCAAGTGTTTGTAAACGGGTGTCTCGAGCAAGAGATGAAATAACCGGGCATCTCATGAGGTGCCGAATTCCTGCCCTGCTTCTACCAAATGTCCAATTGGTTAACTCCTTGAGAAGATGATCACATTCCTCCTTTGTAAGGACATTAACGCTAATCGCATAGCCATCATCAGCCAACTTGTTCATGTGCATGCGCTTCGACTATTAGATTTTTAGATTAACATTTGATTCGCCATACGAATACAACAGCAGAGTATGAGTCCGATCGCCTTTGCAAAGAGTCCTACGGCTCCACAGTCACATCCACAAACGCCGGCAAGCTGTCAGCTCCCTTCTTGTCGGTCACGCGTAACTTGAACCGATAGGTTCGCGGCTCTGACACGTTCGGAGCCAGGAAGGAAGCTTCGGAGTTATTGGCGTCGAGCAACGAGACTTTGCTGCCGCGCACTTGGCTCCAGCTGTAGTAGAGTGCTTCTCCTTCAGGATCGCGACTCCTCAACCCACTCAGCTTCACTCTCGAACCAGCCCTCACGGACTTGTGTTCTCCAGCATCGGCGATCGGCGGTTCATTCGGTTCATCGTTCACGTTGACGGTTACGTCAAGAGAACCCTGCTTGCCTCGGTTGGTGACGGTGATGGTCGTCTTGCCGTTGCCGACAATCTGGAGCAGGCCTCCGGGCAAGACTTTGATAACTTTCGGGCTTGAAGACTCATAGCTCGTTCCCGTTGCAGGCGTACTGATACGCCGGGTGACACCATCGGCGAAGTCGCCGACGACCGGGAGTTCGAAGACTTTGCCAAGAGAATCGACATGGCCGAAAGCAGAGGACTGTCCTGTTCGGCCTAGTGGTAAAGGCTTGTCCGTTTCAAAGTCGATGGTGATGAGGGCGGCAGTAGTTTCTACATCCACGATCACTTCGTCGAAGATGGATCGTGTCCCCAAGCGTCCACGGGAGATTTCGGCCACCGCCAACAGACGCATGGGCCCGATACCGTCCTGCGGCACTTTCAGCGGGCCACCGAAGGCGGGTTCCTGTTCGGCTGAGCCCACCATCGCGACCGGTGCCACGATGGAGCCTGTAGCCGTTGAGTCATCCTGTTCAACCAACACCTCATCCCAATCGCCGTACCAATAGTAGCGGACCTTGACGACCCCAGAATCCTTCCCGAGATCCACATGCGCGATCACGGTACTTCCGCGGTCAGTTTGGCCCCTGCTGTCGGCTCCGTGATCTTGAATGCCTCGACTGGAGACGCCATTGCCAGGTAAAGCATCAACACACAGCGGCAAAAGCTCCGGGTTCGCGTTTCAGGTTTCACGCGACAGGCCTCGCAAACCATCCTCATTTCGTCAGGTGGAAAGGAACATCTGTAAGGACCACGCGATCCTTGAAGAGTAAGGATGCCTTCAGCATGAGCGCTCGTTGGTTGTGTAGAATGTTCTGCCACCAGCGGGCCGGGAGAATCTCTGGGAGGACCACGGTAATCCAACAGTCCGGGTCTTTCTGCTGTTGTTCTTCGATGAAGTCCATGATCGATCCCAGGACAGAGCGATACGGTGAGGGGAGGACGATCAAGGGCACTCCACAGCCCCATTGAGCCCACTGAATTTCCGTCAGCGCAGTTTCTTCCTTGTTGACATCAACCAACAGGGCTTTGATGTCCCCCCTCGGCTTCGAGCATAGTCTACTGCTCGGACAACCGACCGATTCACCCCACTAATCGGGATCAGGACCAGGTTGTGTCTGGGACGAGGTGGACGGGAATCCCGAGTGAGCGCGATCTGCTCCTTCACCGCTTTGTAATGCGACCGAATACCGCGAAACATCATTATCAAGAGGGTGACCAAAAGCAACACGATCCAGGACCCGTCCCAGAATTTGGTGGTGGCGATGATTGCGGTGGCAATGCCAGTCGTGATGGCGCCCATACCATTGACGACCAGTTTAACTCGCCAATGGTCTCCTTTCCGTTTCAGCCAGCTACGGACCATTCCAGATTGGGAAATCGTAAACGACACGAATACGCCGATGGCATACAACGGGATCAAGGCGTGGGTGTCTCCCTCAAACAGAACCAGAAGCACGCACGCGAACAACCCAAGAATGATGATGCCGTTCGAGAAGACCAGGCGGTCTCCAAACGTGGCCATCTGGTGGGGCATGAATCCATCTCGAGCAAGAATTGAAGCCAAATGGGGGAAGCCGGCAAATGCGCTGTTTGCTGCCAGGATCAACAGTATCATGGTGCCGATCTGAATAGCGTAATAGACGGCGCCGGTGCCGAAGGTTACACGCGCCAGCTGAGAGACGACGGTCTCATCCGCTTTGGGTAGGATGCCATAGTGGTAGGCCAACCAGCTGACTCCTATGAACAGCGACCCCAGAATGACGGACATCCAGATCATTGTGGTCGCGGCATTCTTCGATTCAGGAGCACGGAACGCCTTTACACCGTTAGAGATCACTTCCATGCCGGTGACGGCTGAACAACCCACAGCAAAGGCGCGAAGGATAAGAAAGAGTGTCAGGGATTCCAGCCCTACACTGGAGTCTGCAGAGTTGATTGCGAGAGGAACCGATTGGGAATCGTACAAAGACCGGACGACGCCCACCACTACCAGAAATCCCAACACTCCAATGGCGAAGTAGGTGGGGATGGAAAAGAATTTTCCTGACTCACGGACGCCGCGCAAGTTCATGATGACGATGAACAGGATGGTCACAAGCCCCAAGGCTTCGCGGTGCGCGAACAAGCTTGGAACCGCGGACGTCAGCGCAGCAATGCCGGCCGCTATACTCACGGCTACGGTGACGACATAGCTGATCATTAAAAGCGCCGGCGGCCGCGAGTGAGGGGAGTTCGCCAAGATTGACCTTAGCAACGGTATAGGCTCCGCCGCCCTCAGGATATTCGTATATGATCTGACGGTAAGAGATAGTGAGAACCAGAAACAAGAAAAAGGATCGCCAGGCTGACTGGAATCGACCAAGCGATGGCAGCTGTTCCGGCCAAGACAAGGACCAGCAAGATTTCTTCCGTGGCATAGGCGACGGAAGAAATATTATTTGAGGAGAAAATAGCGAGGGCAAGTGTTTTGGTCAACCGCTGGTCTGCAGCTTGGGCAGTCTTCAGCGGATCGCCAACGAGCCAACGTTTCAAGATCATGGAAGGATTATCTCATAAACCTCCCAGCGGGTGAATGTTAAGATGGCCTCTGCCATAGGGCGAAAGACTCATGACCAGTGCTCATGAAATCCTTCCTCTGTGAAGAAAATTTCTACAGGCTAAAACGGATCCAGTCCGAGCAACTGCGGCCAGCCTGCTACTCTACGTGTTTGAAGACAAACAATAGGTGCCGGAGACCTTCTCTACTAGCCCGATCTAGCCCAATAAGGGTGTGTCCGATAAAATAAATATGGCCCCATAGAATCACTGTGTTATATGACACGCTCCTCTTGGACGCATTGACACTGCCGGTAGTGGCCTGTAGGGTGATGTTGTGACGTTCAACGCAACGTCGACTGTCCTATCTCTCGCGCATTCCCTCTCTCCCATGCGCGTCTGATTCCCCAGTCTCCATAGTTTCTTCGAATAAAGAATTTCATCGAATCAATTGGTGCAGTATGGGAATAGCAGATTCCACAGCATTCGTGCCTGCTGTGTCTGCTATAGAGGCATGAGGATGGACCCTATAAAAGTTGTGAGGAGGTAGTCACGATGAAAACGATTATTACAAAATGTGTAACTAGAGTTTCGATGATTATGCTGCTCGCATCCTTGTCGCCACTGTCAACTTTACCTGCTCACGCGGCAGAACTGCTCGTGGAAGAGGCCAGGAATTTCGCTCCGATCGGAAAACTTGGTGTCATGGCATCGGGTGCTGTGGAGGATACGCTCAAGGCCTGTATGGCCAGAATTCCTGAGGTTGCCAGTGCCGGGCAACGCATGCTGGCCGAGCAAAGCTGTGTAGGTGAAGAGAAGACGAGGAAAGCAGGTCGGTCGGCGCCAAAATTTTGAATAGGTCTCGTGAGAGGCCCTCATGATACCCAGCAGATACTTCCCGATCCTACTGGCGTTGGAGAGATTGAGGCAAGGAGTGAGTAGAGGTGAGCGAGCAAACTCGGAGTGGCACTGAGACAGCCGATCAGATTTAGGAAAGTATGCTCATGAGGCTAAGCGAGAGTTGGGCACGGCATTATCGAGGGTTCACGGCTTGGATCAAGCTGATCACCTTCTATGAGATTGCTGTGGGGATGAAGTCGACCATGAGCCATCTGATCCACTACAAGCCGATCACCCTTCAGTATCCACACGAAAAGAGGGTTTTGCCGGACAATTATCGCGGTATGTTGGCATCGCTTCGTTACGATGATGGGACTGAGAAGTGCGTCGGGTGCGATCTCTGTGAGGCTGCCTGTCCCTCTCGCGTTATTGCCGTTGTGAGCGCCGAAGTGCCGGCGGAGCCGACGAAGCGATATGCACAAGAGTATTCGATGGACATGACGCGGTGTTTGTTTTGTGGACTGTGTGTCCAAGCTTGTCCGGTCGATGCCCTTGGAATGACGAAGGAATACGAGTGGGCGGTCTATGATAAGCGGGACTTGTTTCTCAATAAGCAACAGCTACTGGCGATTGGGGATCGCACGTTTCAGAAACGCGAAAAGCGCCTAGAGTTCCAGCATCCGAATCTGGCGGTCTTCAATATCGCTTCATCGAACCATCCGTCCAAAGCTTACTAGTCTCCAGGGAAGGAGGCTTGGCATGATCAGGCCGTGGGTTTTCATCGCGGAGGTTTGGTGGCATTGGTTTCATCGAAGTACCGCTGATTGCATGTATGCGTGTCTGATCTGGAACGCGACCTTACGAAGGGTGTTGTAGAGAAAGCCCGTAGGAGGCGTAATGCAGTGTCTGCGTTGCCAAGGTTTCTTGGTTGCCATCCAAATGCGAGACATGGGGCAGCCTCCGGTACCTGGATGGCGTTGCCTGCTCTGTGGAGCGACGACGGATCCAGGGATTGAGGCCAATCGAGCGAGCCACAGTCAACCGATCCGGAATGGTGCGCGCCTCCCTGGTTCACCATCAACTAAGCCTAGGAAAGGCAGCGCACGGCAAACTCCTACGGAGACTGGAAGCGTTCGCGACCGTCAAGCTGCCGAAAGAGGGACAGGACAATCAGTGAAGAGACTGTTGCCGAAAAGTTGATTGTGTGGAACATACGCAGGGGCCAGGATTTGTGATGAAGAATCCAGCAGCAAAGACTACCTGCGGATGCGGCAGCTCCTTTAACCCCTAGGAGCCGCTGAACACCGGGAGGACGTGATGAGTAGGTGGCGTGATTTTCGGCGCGCGATGTCAACGGAGCTCCTCTTGCTCACGTATGTGATTGTGTGGGTGACCGTTCTGCTTGTGACCCACATGTGGTCACGATAATAAGGCGCCATTGTGTTGTTATCTTCCTGAAGGTTTCCTGCCAGGGGTCTGAAAATGCAAGGGGTCTCTCAGGCTCTGAAGCTGACGGTAATAGTAGAGCGGGGTTGGCCTTTTGTTTCCAAACGTCAGTGTGCGCAGAAAGGCGAGTTCCTCCTCGGTCGCATCCGCGCTCAGTAATGAATCGTGGAGAAATTCATTCAGCCCAGGCTCTTCCGCTGAAGTCTTATCCGGTCCTTTCTCCATGAACTCGAACGTCTTGTGGTGTCCGGGCGCCACCCGCCGGTTCAGGACAATCTCAATGCAAAAGGTGGCAAGGTCGATATTCCAGGATTCGATCAAGGGATTGAGAAACGCGACGCAGTTCTCATTCGAGAGATCGAAGATCGTCGTATCCAAGAACTCCAGTACGGTAACGCGCATCTGTGGGTAGCTTTTCTTGCTCAGCCGAGCCACGTTGCGCATCCATATAGGATTAGTGAGTTCCTGCCGGGCCACACTTTTGACGACGCCCAGCAGCTTCTGTGTGACGAACCGCTCGAGTTCGCCGAAGTGGTGTTTTCGAAAATCGCGCGGATCTCCCGTGTCTTTCCGGGTTGACACTTCCGGAGGATCAATTCTCTTACGTCGTGCAGTAAGGGGGTCGGCTGGTCTCCCAGCCGCTTCCTAAGCTGTGCTAGACGCTGCTCGTCGGCGAGTTTGGCAAGCTGTCCTTTTGGGAATTTCAGCGTTCGTTCGATCTTCCCGTACATGTCGGTCCGGTTCGGCGCCGGCGGGAGTTTTTTCTGCGTCAACAACTGCGAGATATAGGATTCGGTCACGTGGGCCGCACGGGCGAGATCCCGCTGTTCCAGCCGCAACTCTTTCAATCGATTCTTGATGATGAGCGCAATGTCCATAAACATTTCCTTATGCGATGTTGCGAATGAGTTAACCAAATATGGTCAATAGTAGAACTTCGCGAAGTGCCTATTGAGATCCCACTTGACTCTTAATGGTTAAAGTGAATAGCCTGAGCTATACAAGGCGATGGTCTTGTTGCTGGTGGGTGATAGTAACATGATCGATACATCTATGTAGGTTCTGACGTTCAGCTGCGCCGACTGCCTTGAGTGCCTCGCGCTATTCGGTTCCTCACCTGCCAGACCGATTCTTC
>JAAUPT010000049.1 GCA_012032965.1 Nitrospira sp. | reverse complement strand
TCCGCTTTCAACGAGAATTTCTCCCAGAGGCTTCGGCGAGCCATCGCCTGTTTCTTGTTGCAGGTTTCGAGTTTTATGTTCAGAACCTGAACTTGGAACTTGAAACCCGGAACCTGGAACTGTGGTTTTCTCGATTAGCAGCCAGCTGTCCTCACGGACAAATTCAAAGGCCGCCTCAATGGCCTTTAAATCCTTTGAAGTAGTCAGCTGCATCTCCCAGGAGAGATAGCATTTCTCAGGATCGATCTCGGACAGATGCGGCAGCCGAGTCATATCAAGCGTGACCTGCGTCAGGTTCCCAAGACCCTTCAACTCCTTCATGAACTGGAGTGGGTCAAGCCCCCGCTGAAACAGCCAATCAGGAGGAGTCCAGGCGATCTTATACGTCTGCGCGCCGTCAGACCCTTTCTCTACAGCCACCTCTGTCTTAGCCTGCTTGGCGATCGCCGGTTGTGAATCGGATGCACTTGCCGAGGCCAGTTCCGTGGTTAGTCGCTGCACCGTAGCCTCATCTACGGCGGCGTCGATCTTGACCGATTCAATAAGCGTTTTCAAACAATCGGTTGATGATAGGAGCAGGTCGGCGATCGAAGGAGACACGGTTTTTTGCCCATTTCTGAGCAGGTCGAGTAATGTCTCCATTTTATGAGTAAACTGTGAGACGGCATTGAACCCAAACATTCCGGCTGTGCCCTTAATCGAATGGGCTGAACGAAAGATCTTATTGAGTAGGTCCAAGTCCTTGGGATGTTGTTCGAGTTGCAGCAGCCCGTACTCGACAACCGCGAGATGTTCGGCCGCTTCCTCGAAGAAGGCCTCTTGAAACTGCGCAAAATCGCTACTCACGCTTAACCTCAGGATTTTGAGTTTCTAGCTCCCTTGGCTCGAAATAAGACACTCGCAACTTGGAATGCCAAATCGTCATGCCGGCATGACCTTCGCAATCGTTTTAAGAAGGACTTCCGGGTTGAACGGCTTTACGATCCATCCTGTCGCGCCGGCCTCTTTTCCTGCCAGTTTTTTCTCGGCTGCCGATTCCGTCGTCAACATGAGAATGGGGGTAAATTTGAATGCGCTCAGTCTTCGCAATTCTTTGATGAGCGCGATCCCGTCCATTTCCGGCATGTTGAGGTCAGTGACAACGACGTCCAGCTTCATGCCGGCTGTCACCTTATTCACCGCATCTTTCCCATCCTCAGCTTCAATCACAGTAAATCCGGCGTTCGTCAGGGTGAACGCCACCATCTGCCGCATCGTGGGTGAATCATCGACGATTAGTGCTGTCTTGCTCATGTGTTCCTCCACGGCCAGGGTGTCTTGTTTCAGTTTCATGTCTCCTATTGACGGAGCCGGTTCCCAACAACTAGAAACCTGAAACTTGAAACAACCTCGGATTCAGAACAGCGTCACGGAATCCTCGCCTTCATCCGATAGTCCCGTCGGCACCGGCTCTCCATAGTCCGGCCTCAATGCGTTCTGATGCAGGCGCCGTTCTTCCTCCATGGTGTAATGCTGTTCGATCGCTTCCAGTTCGGCGATCGTTTGCTGAGCCTCTTCGTTTAACGGACCGTTCAAGAGGATCTGCATGTGGCTGCGTAGCTGCTCCATCGCCAGGCCAACATGCTCTAACTTCTGACGCGTGATATCCTGGAACTGCAACGCCATCACAACCTTGGAGAGACTTTCCGCTCTCTCCTTAGGAGATATCATTCGATCGGATGACGCAAGGAGCCGCAGAGGCACCATCAGATCGAGAACCGCGCGCTCGGTTTCCTGGGTCACAGACTTCATTTGTGCCTTCAAAGCCGGAATCATATGCATCGCCCTCTTGGCAAAGACGGTCCAGGCTTGCTGTTGGGCTTGAAGCACCGGGAGCGACGCCTCATCCAGGATATGCGAATCCTCGGCCCTTTGGTTGGAGACGTTCACCTCAGCCATGGTTCCAGCTTTTCCCCTCGCTCGTGAGTGTCATCGCTTCCCACCCGACACGGGAATCAATGTCACTCACTGAGCGGCTCGGTAAACCCTAATTGATTCAACTTTCCCTGGAGGTCCTCAGAAATTCCCATGACCAGCATACGAGCCTGCTTCCGAGCCGATAGCATCAACTGAATCGCCGCTGTATCCACCCGGGCGACGCGGCTCAGATCCATGGAAACAAGTCCTTCGCTCACAAATAGCTTCACTAACGAATCCTTGAACTCACCCACTTCAAATATGGTGAGATCCCCGATAGGGGCCAGATGTCTGGGATTTTCTTCTTCTGGTCGCTGTGGATCGGTTGCAGTCGGCTGGGTCGTCATAGGCTGAGAGACCTTTTTAAATCCCCTAGGTCACAGTGTCGGCAGCTTTCTCCCGAGACTTGGGAGGCATCCGGCCCCCACCTGGGAGCCTATGGCGTTGCTCATCGCCGCTCGCCGGATGGTTCCAGAACTAACGGCGACGCGCTCTGCTGCGCATCCTCCGTTGATCGTCCGAACTCGTCCACATTATTTCCTGTCTCGAGCGCAGGCGCGGGCGGAGCCTGTTCAAGAATGACAACCTCAACTCGACGATTTTTGGCCCGTTGTTCTGGGTCGAGATTCTCCGTGAGCGGCCTCGTATCGGCATGTCCTACCGCGGCGAGGTGATTGGACGGCACACCGTAGAGTTCCGACAGCACTCTGACGACCATCACCGCTCGAGCAGCCGATAATTCCCAGTTGGAAGGAAATTGTGCCGTTCGGATCGGAACATTATCCGTATGCCCCTCGACTTTGGTGTGCCGGTTGAGCTCGGCAAGCGCTCCACTCAGCCCCTCAAGAAACGGCAATGCTTCTGAACGAACCGCTGATTCGCCGCTGTTGAACAACAGCTGATCCGGAATGGTGATGACGATATCGCCATTGACTTTTTCGGTGATTCGCACCATCGACATCTGGGGAACCGCCTTGATACTCTTGACCAGATTTCGAAGTTTTCTGACCACCAGCTCCTTACTCCCAGGGGCGTCTGGAGCCGTGAGTGCCGCTTTATTGGCACCCAACGTAAAGGGCGCGGGAGAGGACGGGGGACTCACGACCGGATTGAGCGCTGCTCTAATCGATTCACTGACGGTTCGGTACTTTCCAACGTTGACGGAGGAGATCGAGTACATCACGACGAAGAACGCAAAGAGTAAGGTAATGAAGTCGGCATATGAGACCAGCCATCGTTCGTGGTTTTCGTGTTCCTCGTGTTTATGTTTCGCCATTTACGAGTGTCCTGTATGAAACGTGTAGCGAATTTGGTGTATGCGGTTCGGGTTCCGGGTTTCTCGTATGACGTTGTTTGCCGCTAGTTTCATGTTTCAAGTTGAGGAGAACGGCCATCCGATAACGTGGAACCAAACACTTCGCATCCGGACAAACGACGCGTCACTTTTCGACTCCTTGGTCCGCTCGCTGTGAGGCAGAACGCCCTCTAACTTTTCCTGGAGCAACCGAGGATTTTCACCTTGAGCCAGTCCGATGAGCCCCATAATGACCAGGTTACGAGCACCCGCCTCTTCTTTCAGTTTCAGTTTGATTTTGCTGGCAAGTGGGAGAAAAAACAGGTTCGCTGCGCCGACACCATAGACGGTGGCAACGAATGCCACCGCGATACCGCCGCCTAGCTTTGAGGGGTCAGCCAGATTTTCCATCACGTGAATCAGCCCAAGGACCGCGCCGATAATGCCGACGGTTGGTGCATACCCACCGGCCGCTTCCCAGACCTTGGCTGCGATCACGCCTTGCTCCTCATGATGCTCCACCTCGATCTCAAGAATCTCGTGCACGGCTTTCGGTTCGGTTCCGTCGACGATGAGCTGAATCCCTTTTTTCATGAATGGATCTTTAATGTCTTTCAGTTTTCCTTCCAGCGCCAACAAGCCTTGTTTCCGCGAGATAGTGGCAAGATCCAGGATGAGTTTAATCGTCCCCTTGTTGTCGATATGAGGACCTGCGATCGCGATGGACAGCGCGCCGAACGCCTTGATGACCACCGACAAGGGATTCTGTATACAAATGGCGCCGAAGGTGCGCCGATCACGATGATGAAGGCGGTGAGCTGCATGATCGAACCGATGTGCCCACCCTCTAGTATTTGGCCTCCAATAATGGAGCCCAACGCAATCACGATTCCAAGAATTGTGGCAATATCCATTCGTCATCGCCCTCATGAATGCTGCGAGATTCGCTGTTAACAGTTTCTGGTTGGAAGTTTCATGTTTCAAGTCCGAACGTGAGATTTAGCTTGAAACCAGCAATTCCCCCTGCCCATCACGAACCTGAAACCTGGAACTTGCAACCTGAAATCATGCAGCCCTATTTGAACCCGAATTGATCCAGGATATCGTCAGCCACTTGCTGTTTCATGGCTGTCTTTTTGGATTCTTCGAGCTGTTTCAGGAGATGACCGGCTGTTCCCTCGGTACCAGTGTTCTCTCCGTGCTGTTGAATGCCGAAGATCACGACAAGTTCCACCAGCCTGCTCTGCACTTCATCGAGTATGGTCACTAGCTTTTTGACTCGCTGCGCGACTAAGTCTTGGAAGGTCAACGCAGTCATAATCTCTGTGAGGTGTTTTCCGTCCTCCACCATCACGCCGGCCACATTCTGAAGCCGTTCAGCGAGCTTCACCCCGTCAGCGGTCTGCAAGCGCGCGACAACTGCCGTGAGTTCTTTGGTCATTCGATCCCGATTGTCCTGAATCATTTCCGTCAAGCGCATAACTTCGAGGGTTCCCTCTTCAGTCATCTTGTTTAAATCGCTCAGGTGGCTAGAAGCTGTCGGCAGTTGTGCGCTGCTGGATAAGATCCCAGGACTCGCCTCTGAGATCGCCTTCTTCGCTCGCTCGACAAACCGAACCAGCTCGCCCAGTTCTTCATAGAGTTTTTGCTCTCGCTGTTGCACGTTCCCTCCCGCACTCCTGATAAACATGATCGACTGGCGAGCCATGGCCTATTTGAAGATCTTGCCGAGCTTTTCTTGCATCGTCTCTGCCGTAAAGGGCTTGACGATGTAGTTGCTCACCCCGGCTTGCACAGCCTCAACCAGGTTGCTCTGTTGCGCTTCAGCCGTCACCATCAACACAGGAATAGCCTTAAGTTTCTCGTCCGCCCTGATGGCACGGAGCATATCGATGCCCGTCATGACCGGCATGTTCCAATCGGAGACGACGAATCCGTACGTATCGCCCCGAAGTTTTTGCAGCGCTTCCTGTCCGTTTTCAGCTTCGTCACAATTGGGAAATCCAGCTGTTTCAGAATGTTCTTCACGATTCTTCGCATCGTGACCATGTCATCCACGACGAGAATTTTCATGTTCGAATCGGCTGGCATGATGCCTCCTTCTTCTCATTCCACTGCCCCGACACAGGGACACACTCCTGGCACTACCATGGTGGTTGAGCGTGTTCGTGATGCCCCAGCGCTTCACTCCATATCGGCATATGCATCAAATGACCTGAGCTGGAGAGAGTCGAGAAGTGCTCGGTGTTTCGGCCTGAGTATGAAACGATCAGCTTGCGGGGAAGAAGGTCGGTTCGAGAGATTACAGTGACGGCAGAAATATGCCGACCGCTCATTTTCTGAGCACCGTGCGGGTCGAAGGATGGAAGAATTCGCCATGCCGTCGGTCAACAGGAGAACGACTCATACTCGTTCACGCCTTGCCTGATCGACTGTGCATCCACTCATGAATGTCGCGGCGGACAAACCGCCAATGCTTTCCAATCTTCGAAGCCGGCAGTTCACCGACCCTCGCGAGTTTGTAAACGGTGGATTTCGGCACCCGGAGGAACTTTGCGACCTCCATCACGGTCAAGATTTCCCCGTCCCGTGTGGACGCCCCATCCAACTGGCTCCCCGTTGATATAGATCCATCGTTATTCATGACACTTGAGGTATCGGCGGAGCGGTTTCAAAACTTGAGTCGGTGCTATACTCAGATCTTGGACTTGGAGGCCGGTTCCTTCCCACTGCATGTGGATAGGTTATGTCCGTTCAGGTTTCTCAGAGGCGAACCGAAGAAGATGTACCACTCGGCTCAAACCGATAGGAACTGATCTCAATGGCACACATCATCTCGATCGCATCGGGAAAAGGAGGAGTCGGGAAAAGTGTGGTCGCAGCCAACCTGGCACTTGTCCTGGCAAGAAAGGGTAAACAGGTCGTGCTCGCCGATCTCGATATCGGGGGAGCGGACGCTCATGTGCTGTTCGGCCTTCTCCATCCAACCCACACCTTGACCGATTTTCTCAGCCATCGCGTTGAACGGCTGGATCATGTGGCTCAACCCCTGCCGATTCACAGCTCCTTGCGCCTGATCCCTGGAACGGGGGACACGCTGGCAACGGCCAACATGTCCTACTCGCAGAAGAAACGTCTCATCCGAAGTTTTCAAGACATCCATGCGGATGTGATCATCGTCGATATCGGAGCCGGCACAAGTTATCATGCACTCGATTTTTTCCTGATGGCAGACCATCATGTGGTCGTAGCCACGCCAGACCCGACCTCCGTCCTGGATCTGTATCGCTTCATTAAGCTGGCCGCCATTCGCCGCGTCTTGTCGATGTTCTTGATGCGGGAGGTCATGGCGGAGGGTCTTGCGAATCGGGATTACAGCAGCGTAGAAGAAGTCTTGGAGGTCGCTGGGAAAACTGACGAATCGGGACGGACACTCGCCGCATCAACCTTGGGAGCGTTTCAACCGGCCCTCGTCCTCAATCGGGTGTCGGGACGCGCGCGTGTCAACGTGCCACAGCTGAGAAAACTGCTGAAGGAGTATGTCGGCGGTGATTTACTATTGCTGGGGCAGATTCCTGACGATCCCGCGATGGAACAAGCGGTACGGGCCTATGTTCCGGTGGTTCACCACGCTCCTTCTTCCCCCAGCGCCACGGCACTGACCAAAACAGCGGAAGCCTTGATCCAGCTCCTTCCCAGCTCTTCCATTCAAACAGCCTCGTTGACTGCTTAGGAAAGCGGACCTGAGGCGGCCGCCTTACGGCGAGCTCTCAACTGTTCAGCTTGTGCTTGAAGAATGTGGCGAATGAGGTGCTCCTGATCATCCGGTTTGAGATCGACAAACTCGGTGGCAATTACATACCCTTGACCACCAGTCTGCGGCATCGCTCGAATAACCCTGACGGTCGCCTTGATCAGGATAAACGGAGGAAGAATCAGCTTTAGCGCAAGCTGATCACCGGTGAATAATTCTCGATCCGATACGAAACCCACACCCCCACCGCTTAGATTGACATCCATCAGCCGTGCCATCGCGACGGTGTCTGGTCGACTAGCTGCCAAGGCATTCAAGATCACTTCGAGCAGGTAATCCACCTTCATGATCCACGGCAAGACTGGGGACCCAGCCAATGAATCGCCTGAACGGGCAAGAAGCTCCGCTGTCGGTTTACCCACTACAGTAGAAATCATGTCAGCAGTTGGAGCATCGGCCTCGACAGGAAGTGTGTGGCCGGACTCCATCAACAATCGATATTCCATCAGCACCCGGTCATCGATTCTGATCCATTCGCGCCGTTCGTCCTGGGTGGTCGTGGATGGAGCTTCCGTTGGGGTCGTCATGTGCAACGTCATGATCGTCTCGCGTTTGGCATTATGCGGCCAGGCTCAGCGCCATGGCACAGGCTACAGCCGGTGGTCGCGGGATATGGACCGCTACGCAGTTCCTTCCTTGAGCTTTCGCCTCCTTCAATGCAGAACTCGCAATGGTCATCCAATCCACAGTGGACGCGACGGCGATGTCCGGAATGGCCGCCAGACCGATGCTGACCGTCGTGCGAACCTGTCCCGTATCATTCACAAACAGATGTCGCTCGATACACTCGCGCAATCGCTCCGCAAGAACTCGAGCCCTGCGCCTATCGGTATGAGGAAGCACCACTGCAAATTTATCCCCGTCGCACCGCCCCACGATATCGAGGTCGCGTACCGTGGTTCGGATCAAATCTGCTGCCGCCTTGAGGACATGATTGCCGGCTGACTGGCCGAGTCGGTCGTTGACCACTTCAAAATAGTCTAGCCCGAGCACCAAGAGGCACGCTGGAACCTTATAGCGAAGCCCGATTCTTAATTCACGAGTCAATGCGCCTTCGAATACCTGTGTACGAAATACTTCAGTGAGAGGGTCACGTCGGGTGATGTCTTGCGTGCGCCGACACACATCAAGATTCTTCAAGCAGAGCGTTAGAACCGTACCTACGGTATCAATCAATTGGCGTTCCCACGCTGTGTAGGGCTGCGTGCCGTTTCGTTGAACAACGAGAAGACCTTTCTCTTCTTCACTGATCATCAAGGGCACTTCATGACCAATTCGTGGATTCCCATCACGCTCACCTGGCTGAACAGTCGAAATGAGCGCATGTGAAAAGTGTCGAGGGGGAACGAGTCGAAGTGGAATTGGTCGTCGAACGCTGTCAGCAGGCAGGTGACCAAGCCGTCGAAGGAGGTAACGACGGAGACGTGCCTCCTGTTCTCGGCTCCGGTCGTTGGACCAGATCCTTACATGCTCATGGCTTGACCGAGCGATCCCGATGACATCAGTAGAAATCGCTCTGGGCAATCCTTTCGCAAGAATCTTGATGACCTCATGTTCATCTGAGCATGCGGCGAGTGCGGCAAGGAGCGCATGGAACGCTTCAAGTTGTTGAATTGACGAGAGTGGACTGCGATCTTGTGATCGTTGCAG